>CAYLYC010000001.1:0-21192 GCA_964387715.1 uncultured Eubacteriales bacterium
AAGGGACAAAAAGATAACTCAACTGTTTTATTTTATCCATCCATCTCATAAAAGTCAAGGGGTTTTGCCACAAAAACCTGGCAGATTATCCTATTTTCGCACAAAAACCCCTTTTTCTCCCAAGCAATTTCTGCATTCTTGTAACAAATAATCCTGCAAATCTACAAAATATTCGCTGGTGACCATCATCCGTTTTCCGGTGGAACGGTACTTCACATAAACCGGTGTTTGACCGGGATACTTTTTCAAAATTGACAAGCATTGCTGCTCCTGGGATGAACCGGGAGCATCTACCAACAAATGCAAACCGGACAAGGCGTTTTTCTCCCGGTGTTTCAGGTAGCCGTCCACCGTGTCCAGGCGGTCGCACAACAACTGATTCCCCCGATCCTCCCGGGTGGAGACCCGCCCTTGCACAACACACACCGTGCCCGGCTTGAGCAAATGCACGGCGGTATGGTACACCTTGGGGAAACACACCACTTCCATGCTACCGGTTTCATCTTCCATCACCGCATAACACATGGTATCCTGCTTCTTGGTGGTCATGGTTCGTACCGATGCCACAAGGCACAGCATCGTCACCTTTTGACCGTCGGTAACACAGCAATCCTCGCCGGTGATATCCCTTATGGAAACCGGCAGAGAAACCCTGTTTTTATATTCATCCAGCGGATGACCGGAAATATAAATGCCGGTGGTTTCTTTCTCCATTTGCATACGGGTGTTCACGTCATAATCCTCGGTTTTAGGCAACACGATCCCGCTGTCCTGACCCGGCAGGTCAAACAGCCCCAATTGCCCTTCCACATTGCCCCGTCGGTCGCTGCTCAAGGCGTTCAGGATCAGATCCACCGAAAGCATCATTTGCCGACGGTTGTCTGCCAGACCATCCAATGCGCCGCTTTTGATCAAACTTTCCAAACTGCGGCGGTTCAGATCTTTGCCTTGCATTCTTCGGCAAAAATCATAAAAATCTGTAAACGGGCCCTTTTGTTCCCGATTGGTGATAATTCCTTCGATCAAATGGATGCCGATGTTTTTAATGCCCAGCAAACCAAACAGGATCTTCCCGGATTTCGGGGTAAAATCCTTGCCGCTTCCGTTCACATCCGGCGGCAACACCGGAATCCCTTTTTGCTTACACTCGCCAATATATTCCCCAACCTTGCCGCTGTTGTCGATCACGCTGGAAAGAAGCGCCGCCATATACGCCACCGGATAATGGCATTTCAAATAGGCGGTTCGATAAGCAACCACCGCATACGCCACCGCATGGGATTTGTTAAAGGCGTAGGAGGCAAAATCAGTCATAGTATCAAACACGCCGTTGGCAACGGTTGGTGGGATCCCCTTTTCAATTGCCCCCTGCAAAAAGGATTCCCGCTCTTTTTCCATCACGTCGTGTTTTTTCTTGCTCATGGCACGACGCACCACATCCGCATGGCCATAGCTGTAACCCGCCAAACTACGGCACACTTGCATGACCTGCTCCTGATACACCAGACAGCCGTAAGTCACACGCAAAATGGGTTCCAGTTCCGGCGTGGCATACTGCACCTGCTCCGGATGATGCCGGTTGTTGATATAGGTATCGATGGACTTCATAGGACCGGGACGGTACAGCGCCAACGCAGCAGTTAAATCCTCGATAGAGGTGGGTTGCAACCGGGACAGCACCCGTTTCATCCCCGGGGATTCGAACTGAAACACCCCTTGGCTTTCGCCCTTTGACAGCATTTCATATACTGCCGCATCATCCAGAGGAATGGTTTCAATATCAAAATCCGGTTGGGTGCTCTTGATTTGTTGCACGGTGTTTTCAATCACCGTCAGGTTGCGCAATCCCAAAAGGTCGATCTTCAACAGACCCAGTTCTTCCAACGTGGTCATGGTAAATTGGGTTACCGCCGAATCATCCCCTCTGGCAAGGGGCACATAATGATCCACCGGCTCACGGGTGACCACCACGCCGGCGGCATGGGTAGAGGCATGACGGGGCATCCCCTCGATCTTCATTGCCATATCCAACACGTTTTTGGCCATAGGATCGGTGAGATACACCTCTTTCAATTCTTTTGATTCTTCCAACGCTTGTTTCAAGGTGATTTTAATGCGATTGGGAATCAGTTTCGCCAAAGCATCCGCCTGTTGATAAGGCACTTCCATCACCCGTGCCACATCCCGCACAGCCGCTTTGGCAGCCAACGTGCCAAAGGTAACGATCTGCGCTACGTGATCGGCGCCGTATTTTTCCACCAGATAGGCAACGATCTCTTCCCGGCGGACATAACAAAAGTCCACGTCAAAGTCAGGCATACTCACCCGCTCGGGGTTCAAAAACCGTTCAAAGATCAAATGATACCGAATGGGGTCGATGCCGGTAATGCCAATTAAATACGCCACCAGACTGCCGGCGCCGGACCCTCTGCCCGGCCCCACCGGAATGCCTTTTTGTTTGGCATAGTGGATAAAATCCCATACAATGAGAAAATAATCCACGTAACCCATACGGTGGATCACGTCCAATTCGTAAGACAGCCGTTCCAATACCCGGTTATCCGGATTTTCACCGTACCGCTCCTTTAATCCCTGTCGGCACAGTTGTTTCAAATATGCTAAATGGTCACCCTCCACCTTAAACTCCGGCAATTTGGTAACGCCGAACTCAAAATCCACCCGACACCGACGGGCAATGGCAAGGGTATTTTCCAACGCCTGAGGAATATGAGAAAACCGTTCTTTCATTTCAGCGGCGGACTTCAAATACATCTGGTCACTGTTATCATACCCAAAACCGGAGGAATCGTTCATGGTTTTTCCTGTTTGAATACAAATCAACGCCTTTTGAACGGTGCAATCCTCCCGGCGAATAAAGTGACAATCGTTGGTGGCCACCAGGGGAATCCCGGTTTCTTCAGACAACCCAATCATTTTTGGTAAGATCTGCTGCTGTTCCGGCAGACCGTGATCCTGGACTTCAATAAAATAATGATCTGCTCCAAAGGTATCCCGAAACCACAAGGCAGTTTCTTTTGCTCCTTCATAGTCCCCCATCAACAATTGTTGGGGCAGTTCTCCTGCCAGACAAGCAGAAAGCGCAATCAAGCCCTTATGATACCGGGAAAGCAATTCCTTATCCACCCGGGGCTTTCCGTAAAACCCTTGGGTATGCGACAGAGAAACCAGCCGAATGAGATTTTGATATCCCTCTTGATTTTCACACAACAGCACCAAATGGTGGTATTTATTATCCACTCCATGGCGGCGTCCGGCATGAGAACCGGGGGTTACGTACACTTCACACCCGATAATGGGATGCACTCCTGCCGCCTTGGCTTTTTTATAAAATTCCACAGCACCGAACAACACCCCGTGGTCGGTGATTGCCACGGCAGGTTGTCCCATTTCTTTTACGGCGTCGATCAAATCGCCGATACGACAAGCGCCGTCCAGCAAACTGTATTCCGTATGTAAATGTAAATGAACAAAGGGATCCAAAACGACGCCTCCTTTGGTTACTTTCCTTTTTCCTGCTTGACTTTTCCTGCAATTTCAACGATTTTGCTCAGCCGATGATTGACCCCGGAACGGCTCAACGGCTGGGGAAGCATTTGCCCAAGTTCACTCAAAGATGCCTCCGGATTATCCCGCCGCAACACCGCTACCGCTTTCAGTTCCGGAGAAAGAGCATCCAAACTGGCAAGTTGTTCAATGGTGGCAATGGCTTCCAGATGACGTCTGCCTGCTTCTAACGATTTGGACAAATTGGCGGTTTCACAATTGGTTGCCCGGTTGATCTTGTTCCGCAGTTCCTTCATGATCTTTACCTGCATCATTTCCATGGAACTGACCGTGGCTTCCATCAGGGTCAAAATATCCTCAATACGTTCACTTTCTTTATAGTACACCACATAGCCGGATTTACGGGTGGTAACTTTTGGTCGGGTCAAATGTTCGCCAATGAGCGACGCCAGATCCTGGGCTAAATGAAATTTGCCCACCGACAGTTCAAAATGATAGCCGCCATTGGGGTCGGTCACGCTGCCGCAAGACAAAAACACACCCCGCAAAAAGGAAGCCACACAACAGTCCTCTTCAAAATTCCAACGGTTGATGCGCACAAAGGGTTCTTCGCCGGAATAGCCAAACGCACCCAGTACCGTAAGGCAATCGGCAGATTTTGTGAGCCGCACCGTATAAAAGCCGCCGGCTTTGGCAGGACTGACCGGGCGGACGGAAATTCCGCACACCTCTTTTAACAATCCGCAAAACCGACGGGCGATTTCTTCATGTTCACTTTGTAAAACCACTTCGTTTTTGGAAAAACTCCGGCATCCCAACAGCATACCGTAACATTCCGCTTTGGGACAACAATCCTTTTCGGAAGTCACTTGACACAACTCCCGTTTTACATCATAGGCAAAACTCATACTTCTAACCTTTTCGTCCTTTGTTGATATCCCGATGCATGGTGGTGGTTTTCCAATCTTTATCGTTCAAATGGCGGCACAACGCTTCCGCAATGGTCACTGAACGATGTTTCCCGCCGGTACAGCCAACAGCAATGACCAACGAACTTTTACCCTCGTCAGAATACAAGGGCACCAAATAATCCACCATTTGGAAGAACCGGGTAATAAAGCCCTTGGTTTCTTCCTGCTCCATCACATAATCGGACACCTCATGCTGTAAACCGGTTAAATTCTTCAGCGATTCAATGTAAAAGGGATTGGGCAAACACCGCACGTCGATTACCATATCCGCTTCGGTGGGTGCGCCGTATTTAAAACCGAAGGACATGCAGTGGATCTTCATCCCCCGAACCGAATCCCCTAAAAACAGTTCACTGATCCGTTCCTTTAACTGAGAAGGAGAGGTACCCGTGGTATCGATGAGATAATCGGCTTGTCCCCGCAACGGTTCCAACAATTCCCGCTCTTTTTTTACAGACGCCCGGATAGACCCTTCGCAATCATCCATTAAGGGATGCTTCCGCCGGGTCTCTTTAAACCGGTTGTATAACACCTGGTCACGGCATTCCAAAAACAAAATCTTGTATGGCTTGTTGTTCTGGGTTAAGGACTTCAAGGTATCCGCCAAACCGTGGAACAAATAGCCGCCCCGGGTATCGGTCACCACCGCAACCTTTTCCATTTTTTCCTGAATACACAGGTCATAGAATTTGGAGATAAAAGAAGGAGGCATATTATCCACACAGAAAAAGCCGATATCCTCTAAAGCATCCACTGCTTTGGACTTACCCGAACCGGACAATCCGCTGACAATTACAAATTCCAAAATCTTCTTCCTCCTTTTACTTTAATACCCGTACTTCACATTCCAGAGGCACACCGGTTTTGTCAAAAACCACCTGTTGCACCCGTTGGATCAACATCAAAATATCGCTGGAAGTGGCGCCGCCGGTGTTTACAATAAATCCGGCGTGTTTTTCGCTGACCGCAGCACCGCCGACCCGTTCACCCTTCAGCCCCGATTGCTCGATCAAAGCACCGGCAAAATACCCCTCCGGCCGTTTGAAGGTGCTACCGGCGCTGGGATATTCCAGGGGTTGCTTTTCCCGACGGCGGTTCATTAAGTCATCCATTTTATTGCGAATGGCTTCCTGACTGCCGGGGGAAAGTTGAACGATCAAATCGGTGATCAAATGATTATTTTTTTGGTATATGCTGGTGCGATACCCCAGTTTAACCTGTTCGGCGGTCATTTCTTCCAGTTGTCCTTCTGCCGTTACATGACGGCAGGATTCCAGCACATCCTTAAAACAGCCGTCATAGGCGCCGGCATTCATAAACACCGCACCGCCGGCCGTTCCGGGGATGCCCCATGCAAACTCCAGGCCGGTGAGCGAATGCTCCAGGGCAAAGGAACAAAGACGGGAAAGTTTCACCCCTGCACCGCAACGGATCCGGCAACCGTCCAGCAATTCCAGATCATTTAGTCCGCCGGTAAACAACACACCGCCGCGAATCCCAAAATCGTGAACGATCACATTGGAACCGCCGCCTAAATAATGCAAAGGAATGGAATGGCTGTTGCAAAATGATAAGATTTCGCAGCACATCTGGGAGGTGACCGGCTTAATAAACAAATCCGCCGGTCCCCCAACTTTGAAGGAAATATGTTCTTTCAAACTTTCATCGGTGGTATATGCACAACCGATCTCATCCAAGAATGTTATCAATGCAGAACAATCAGCCAAACCAAACAGCTCCTTATCTTACGCCAAATTATGTAAACCTGCCGCACCAATGATGCCCGCGTCATTTCCCAAAGCCGCACGGCAAAGGGTGGTGCGCAAGGGAATGTTTTTGTTGTAATCCCCTTTTGCCACCTTTT
Organism: uncultured Eubacteriales bacterium; assembly: GCA_964387715.1. GTDB lineage: Bacteria > Bacillota > Clostridia > Oscillospirales > Acutalibacteraceae > UMGS1484. The sequence goes on from CAYLYC010000001.1 coordinate 6,361, forward strand.
CCCGGAGAGGGGCTAACAGGGTTTCCCCTTCGTTGCAGATACCGCCGCCAATGGCAATTTTTTCCGGTTGGAAAATATTGATCAAATTGATCAGCCCGGTGGCGATGTAGTCGATGTAGGTATCCACCACCGCCTTACCGGCTTCATCTCCTAAACGCATGGCGTCAAAGGCGGTACGGCCGGTGGCTTTACCCTCCGCCGCCAGTTCCCACATTTTGGACGAGGGGTGCGCATCCATCATGGCTTGTGTTTGCCGGATCAAAGCAGTAGCCGAAGCATACGCTTCGTAACAACCCTTCAATCCGCAGGTGCAAGGTTCACCGTCTTTTATAATCATCATATGCCCCAGTTCCCCGCCGGCATGATTGAATCCACCGTAAATTTTTCCGTCGATCACCACGCCGCCGCCAACACCGGTTCCAAGGGTGATCATAACAAAATTACTGCAACCCTTTGCGGCACCTGCCAACAGTTCCCCGTATGCCGCGGCATTGGCATCGTTTTCGATATAACAGGGTTTCCCCAGTTGGTCGTTCAGCCATTGGCACACCGGCGTATTGCGGAAGTTAATATTGTTGGCATAGGCAACCACGCCGGTCTTCGGATCCACCGAACCGGGTGCGGCAATGCCGATATCCGCCACGTCGTCCATGGTAATACCCGCATCGTCCACCGCCAAAAGCACCGCTTTTGCCATGGCGTCCACCAACTGCTCCGCAGAGTGAGAACGGTCGGTTTTCAGTTTTCCTCTGCCCACAATTTCGTTGTTTTCGTTTACCACACCAACCGCAATGTTGGTGCCTCCTAAATCAATTCCAACATGAACCATGCTGCTACCTCCTAAAACGAAGACCAAATATTTTTCTCCTCGTCGGTTACCGGCACACCGCTGTCCATTCCCAAACGGTTCAGCAATTCCTGTGCCGAATTGTAACCCATCCGCTTTTGCCGATTGTTCATAGCGGCAACCTCAATAATCACCGCCAAATTTCGACCGGGTTTTACCGGAATGGTAACCGACGTAACGTCCAGTCCCAGGATCTCGGTGGTTTCGTTGGTAATACCCATACGGTCATACACCTTATCCGGATTCCAGTTTTCCAGATTAACCACCAGGTCGATCTTCTCGGTCATTTTTACCGAACCAATACCGAAAATACGACGGGCATTAATGATACCGATACCCCGCAACTCAATAAAGTGACGGATATTTTCCGGTGCCGTACCCACCAGGGTCTTATCCGATACCCGGCGAATCTCCACCGCATCGTCAGCAATCAAGCGGTGACCCCGTTTGATCAATTCAATGGCAGTTTCACTTTTACCGGCGCCGCTTTCACCCAGCATCAAGATCCCTTCGCCGTACACTTCTACCAACACGCCGTGGCGGGTGATACGGGGCGCAAGGCGCACCTTTAAGAAAGAAATCAATGCGGCAGAAAACGCAGAGGTATCATCCCCTGTTTGAAGCACGGGCACGTGATACCGCAGGGCGGCTGCCTTAAATTCTTCTGAAACCTTCAGTTTTCTGGCAACCACGACTGCTACCGGTTTTTTAGAAAAGAACATATCCAACCGGGCAGACTGTTCCTCCGGCGGCAGTTCATTTGCGTAGGTAATTTCATTCATCCCCAGAAGTTGAATTCGTTGGGGATCAAAATAATCATAATAACCGGCCAACTGTAAACCGGGACGGTTGATGTCAGGCAGTTCCACCATGACTGAATCCCCCGGCTGGTAGCCGCAAATAATATCCAAAGAAAATTCTTTTATAATATCATCCAAGGATACTGCGTATTGATTTGCCATAAAACTTCACCTCTTATCATATTATAACCTATTTTCTTTGGTTTGCCAACAACTTTTTCTTTATTCCCGATGAAAACTGTGATATAATAGGTATAAATCATGCAAAGGAGGGGTTACAATGGCGTTTGACGGCGCATTTTTGCGGCTTGTGATCCAGGAATTGACCCCGCTTTGTGTGGGCTGTCGGGTGGATAAGATCTATCAACCCACAAAAAGTTCGTTGGTTCTGTTTTTGCGCAGCAAAACCTTTGCCGGAAAACTGCTGCTTTCTGCTCAGCCGGGGGCAGCCCGTATACAACTGACCCGGGCAGAAATAGAAAACCCTGCCACACCCCCTATGCTTTGTATGTTGCTGCGAAAAAAACTGGTGGGTGCAAAACTCACCGCCCTGCGGCAACCGGGGTTGGAGAGAATCGTATATCTGGATTTTGACACGAAAAACGAGTTGGGCGACCCGGTCACCCTTACCCTGGTGGGCGAGTTTATGGGGCGTAACGCCAATTTGATCCTATGCGAAGAAACCGGTAAAGTGATCGATGCCATACGGCGCACCGATGCCGCTGACACCACCCGAATCCTGATGCCGGGCGTCACCTATATGCCGCCCCCTGCCAACTCAACCTTTGATTTAACCAAAGACCCGGCAGACCAACCCATAAAGCGGTTGGAAGGGGTAGAAAAACGAAACTTGGCTTCGGCTTTACTGGAGGTCATACCGGGTATTTCCCCCATTGTTTGCCGGGAGTTGACCCATAATATCCCCGGCGAGGACCATCTGCCCCTGTCACCATCCGGCGCCGACCGGCTACAAGAAAACATCCGGCAATTGCAACGGATCGTATGCAACAACGCCGGACGGCCCACGCAAATCACCGACCCCAACGGGAAAACGGTGGATTTCACCTTTATCTCCCCGGTGCAATACGGTGACGGTTACACCAAAACCGAGTATGACTCCTACCAACTGCTGTTAGACGGTTATTATACAAGCCGGGATCAAAAAGCCCGGATGCAAACCAAAACCAGTCATTTAACCAAGTGGCTGAACAACACGGTTGCCCGGCTTTCCCGCACCATCAACGTGCGGCAAACCGAACTGGCAAAAGCCCGGAATTGCGACCATTTGCGAAAATACGGGGAACTGCTCAAAGCCAATATGGGCCGTATTCAACCAGGCGCCACCCATTGCCGCGTGATCGACTATTACGACCCGGACTGCAAGGAAATTGAAATTCCTCTTTCGCCGGCGCTGAACCCTGCCGGGAATGCGGCGAAATACTTCAAGGCGTACCGCAAACAATGCACGGCCGCAGGTATGCTGACCGAGTTGATCGAAAAAGCGCAACAGGATATGGCGTATCTCATCAGCGTACAGGAAGCACTGTCCCGGGCGCAAACCACCGGTGAAGTTGGGGTCATTGAAGAAGAACTGACCGAGACCGGCTGGTTAAAGCCCCCAAGGGGAAGCAAAAAGGGAAAAGTGCAAAAGCAAAAAGAACCGGCGCCCTACGTCTTTGTGTCGGATGACGGATTCACCATTTTTGCCGGCCGGAACAACCGGCAAAACGACGCCTTGACCCTTCGCCGATCCGCCGGCAATGACCTTTGGTTCCACACCAAAAACATTCCCGGTTCTCACGTGATCATCAAAACCGACGGTGTGACACCGCCGGATACCACCCTGACCCAGGCAGCAACCATTGCCGCCACCCTTTCTGCCGCCGCAGAATCCACCGGCGTGGCTGTGGATTACTGTCCTGTAAAACGGGTGAAAAAACCATCCGGCGCAGCACCCGGCATGGTGATCTATGAAAACTACAATACTTGCTTTGTTAATCCCGACAAGGGATTGATCCAGCGTTTGAAACAGGAGGAGAAATCACAATGAAACATCAACTGATGGTCGTTTTGAATTTAGGGGGATCAAAAGCCCTTACCGTAGCAAAACGCATTCGGGAATGCGGCGTTTACAGCGAAGTATATCCCTATTCCATTGATAAGGAAGAGTTGGAAGCCCTTGCGCCCCAGGGAATTTTGGTTACCGGCGGCGGTGACAACGTTCATGCCGCAAAGGAAGAAAAGATCCCCTGGTTGGCAGAAATGGGTTGTCCTGTACTTGAAGTAGGCATGGGTACTGCCCTTTCGGTGGAAGCATTGGCAGGGGGCATTGGCAAAAAATGCCTGGATAATTTCCTGAAGATCACCTGCAACTGCACCGGAGACTGGTCGCTGGCTGAATTTGCCCAAACCACCATTGCCGATCTGCAACAGCGCATTGGCAAACGCAACATCGGAGTGGCTGTCACCGGCGGCGTGGATTCTGCGGTGACTGCCGCACTTCTTGCCAAAGCGGTGGGCAAACAATGCACCGCCGTTCTTATCGACACCGGATTGTATCGCAAAAACGAAGTAAAGCAAACCTGGGACTGGATGAAAACTTTGGATTTGAACGTGGTCAAGGTAAACGCCGAAACCAAGTTTATGTTCAAACTCCTTGGCATTGATGACCCGGTTCGGAAAAAATCCATTATCAACAGCGAATATTCCAATATTTTGGAGCAGGAACTGAACAAAGCCGACTGTCAATGTTTTGCCAAAAGCACCATTTATACCGACCTGCTGGTCAACCACTCCCTTGCCATGGACTGGAAGCCGGAAGAAGTATTTGAGCCCTTGAAAAATCTGTTTAAGGATGAAGTGGTTACTCTGGCAGAGCATTTGGAGTTGCCTGCTGAGATCGCCAACCGGCAACCCTTCCCTCTGTACGGATTGGCTACCCGTTGCATCGGCGCCATCACCATGGAACGGTTGGATATTCTGCGGGAAGCAGATGCGATTTACTGTGAAGAAATCGAAAAAGCCAAGGTCAGCAAATTTGCCAATCAATATTTTGCCGCCATCACCAACTTCAAAAGCGCCGCCATTCGGGGCAATCGGCAGACCTATGAATACACCCTGGTTCTCCGTGCCGCCAAAACCAACGACTTTATTTCCTCTGAATGGACCGAGATATCTCCCGATATCTTGCGCACCATCAGCCGTCGGTTAACCACCGAGATCAGCGGAGTCAGCCGGGTGTTGTTTGACATCACCGCCTCACCCCCTGCCGCTATTGAATTTGAATAAACATAAAAAAAGGGGATGTAAAAAACGTTCCGTTTTTTACATCCTCTTTTATTCCGTGGTAAAAGCACTATTTTCCTAAATTGAAAATATAGGAATGTTCGGGAGAAGACGCCATGGATACAAACTCCCTTTTCTCCACACCGATAATTAAGTGGTCCATCAAATGAACGTCCAGACGGTGTAACTGTTCTGCCGCCGCAATTGTGGTTTGAACATCCTGGGCAGAGGGAAGCAAAAGTCCGCTGGGATGATTGTGAGCCAACACCACAAAGGTGGCTTTGGTGCTTAAACAAAGTTCAATAAATTTCCGCATATCCATCCGAACCGAAGTGGGTGTACCGGAAGAGATCATTTCGTTTCTTATCAATTGAAAGGTGCTGGTAAGGAATATTGCGTGAAGCACTTCCACCTGGTAATTCATAAAGGTGACCGTAACATATTCCGCAATGGTTTCCAGATCATGAAACGTTCGCTTTTGGTTACCCTGTCTGTCAAACAAATACCGTTGATAGACCGAACGGTAATTGCTTAAAAACAATGCGGTGGTTTGTCCCACACCCTCAACCTTCATCAACTCGTCGTAACTTGCTTCCAATACACCTGCCAATGAGCCGAAGGTATTGATGAGCACATGGGCAATGGGGTTGGTGTCACCTCTGGGTATGCTATGGAATAAAAGCCACTCCAACACCTCATGGTCAGCAAAACTATTCATTCCGTTTTTCAGCAAACGCTGACGCATCCGTTCCCGATGACCGTCATGAAGCCCCATGTTGATTACCACCTTTCATCACTCCCAAAACAAGGAGAGTCGTTATGAAATCCTATTGTATTACAAAAAACGATGCCGGTCAACGGTTAGACCGGTTTATCACCAAAGCCGCACCCCAACTGCCCCTTTCTATGATGTACAAAGCCATTCGCACCAAGAACATCAAGGTAAACGGGAAACGCGCCACCATCCAGCAACGCCTGGAGGAAGGAGACACGGTGGCGATTTATATCAAAGATGAATTTCTGTCCCCGGCAAAAAAGCAATACGATTTTCTCACCGCCGGCAAAAAATTAGAGGTGGTGTACGAAGACGACCAGATCCTTTTAGCCAACAAGCCGGAGGGATTGCTTTCCCACGGGGATGAAAAAGAATTTACTGACACACTCATTAACCGCATCAAACGGTATTTATTTGAAAAAGGAGAGTTTGACCCGGAGGCCGAAACCTCCTTTACACCGGCACTTGCCAACCGCATTGACCGGAACACCGGCGGCATTGTGATTGCCGCCAAAACCGCCGAAGCACTGCGGATACTAAATCAAAAAATCAAAGACCGGGAAATTGATAAAACCTACCTTTGTTTGGTACACGGCGTACCCAACCCAAAGGAGGGATTGCTCACCGGTTATTTGACCAAGGATGCCGACCGTAACATGGTGAAGATCTATTCTACACCCCAACCGTCCGGCAAGACCATCCGCACTCAATATAAGGTGTTGGGGCAAAAATCCGGCATGGCGCTTTTGGAGATCAACCTGCTTACCGGACGGACCCATCAGATCCGCGCACACCTTGCCAGTATCGGCCACCCCTTGGTGGGGGACGGTAAATACGGCAAAAACGCCGCAGACAAAAAGAAGGGGTTTGTCCATCAAGCGCTGTATTCCTACAAACTCACCTTTCGGTTCACCACCGATGGCGGCTGTTTGTCCTATTTGAACAATCGGTCATTCGCATTAGACCGGGTATGGTTTACCGAGGGTTTTTAACACCCTCGGTTTTTCGTATGGTTATTGCAACAGTTGCAAAAATTCCTCTTCATTCAACACCGGTATTCCCAAGGTTTCTGCCTTGGTCAATTTACTGCCGGCGGCGTCGCCCGCCAACACGTAATCGGTTTTTTTGGAGACCGATGAAGATACCTTCCCACCTGCTTGTTCCACCAAGGCGGCCGCTTCCTCCCGTTTCATGGTGGGCAGCGTACCGGTAAGAACGAACACCTTGCCGGTGAATACACCTTCCTGCTTTTTCATGGTAGAGGTAAGGTTCAACCCCAATGCTTTCAGTTCTTCCAGCAATGCCAACGTGCCCTCCTGGGCAAAAAAGGACACCAAACTGTCTGCCATGATATCGCCAAATCCTTCAATGGTGGAAAATTGCGCCCGGTCGGCATTTTTCATGGCATCCAGGCCGTCAAAGGATTGCTCCAATAATTTGGCGGCTTTCTCACCAATATGGCGAATGCCCAACCCAAAGATCAACCGCCACAAGGGATTGCTTTTGGATGCTTCAATGGCATTGCATAAATTTTCCGCAGATTTATCCCCCAATCGGTCAATGGCGGCAATTTGTTCCTTGGTCAACCGATATATATCCGAGGGTTTTTTCACCAGCCCCTGGGCAGTCAACTGGGTTACCACGGCAGGACCCAGACCCTCAATATCCATTGCACCCCGACTGGCAAAATGAATCAACATCCGATCCAACTGGGCAGGACATTCCGGATTGGGGCAACGAAGGGCGGCTTCCCCTTCCTCCCGAACCACGTTTGCGCCGCAAGAAGGACAAACCGAAGGAATCCGGTAAGGAACGGGGTCATCCCCGTGGGAAACCATTGCCACCACTTCCGGAATAATATCACCGGCTTTTCGCACCCGAATGGTGTCACCGATGCAAATATTCTTTTCGCTAATAAAATCCTGGTTATGCAACACCGCCCGGGACACGGTGGTACCGGCTAAAAACACCGGCTGGAACACGGCGGTAGGGGTAAGAACGCCGGTTCTGCCCACCTGAATCTCCACGTCCAGCAGTTGGGTGTCCTTTTCTTCCGGCGGATATTTATAGGCAACCGCCCACCGGGGGAATTTGGCGGTACTGCCCAGTTCACCCCTAAGGGACAGATCATCCAACTTGATGACCGCTCCGTCAATATCAAAGTCCAACTCACCCCGGCGGTTTCCGATCTCTTCCACCCGGGCAATGGCTTCCTCAATACCGTTGCAACGGGTGTAAAAGGGTAGCACCGTGATGCCCAGTTCCTTTAGTTCATCCAAGGATTGGATGTGCGATTCAAAGGAAAGCCCTTGTGCCTGTTGAACGTTAAAGCAAAAGATCGCCAATTTACGGGTGGCGGTGACCTGGGGATTTTTTTGACGCAATCCCCCTGCCGCCGCATTGCGAGGGTTTTTCGCCGGTTTTTCACCGTTGAGTTCCTGGTTGGTCACCAGGTTGCGAAAACTGGCGTGGGGCATATACACTTCCCCCCGCACCTCCAGAAAAGGCACCGGACGGTTCAGCCGTTTGGGAATGGTTTCTATGGTATCCAGATTAGCGGTTACATCTTCACCGGTCACGCCGTCCCCCCGGGTAGACCCCCGGACAAACAAACCGTCACGGTATTCCAAGGAAACCGAAAGTCCGTCGATCTTCGGTTCTACGCTGTAAACCGGATTGGGGATGACCTCCTGCACCTTGCGGTGAAACTCCCGCAATTCATCAAAGGAAAACGCATCCTGCAAACTTTCCATAGCAACGGTATGGGTTACCGGACGAAACAGGGATGACGCTTTGCCCCCCACCCGATTGGTGGGAGAGTCGGCGGTACGAAGGGCGGGAAATTCTTCTTCCAACAGTTCCAGTTCCCGCAACATCCGGTCATATTCAAAATCCTCAATCTCCGGGTTATCCTGATTATAATACAGGTCGCTGTGATACCGCAGTTGTTCCCGTAATAATTGAATTCGTTTTTCCGCTTCTTGCTGTTTCATATCCTTCATCCTAACTGGGATCAAATCCGTAGTTATTTAAGTCTTCAACCAGATCTTCTGACTGTTCCACATTGGTGTAATACTCCGGCACCGTACCCACGATGACCGTTTCCGCAATCATAAAATCGGTGGTGACGGTAATTGCGGTTTTGCACCAGGGTGCAATTGATAAGGTTGTGCCGGTTACGTGGAGCATGATCTGATGACGGGTCTGGTTGATACCCGCATCGTCAAACACATTGGAAAAGGTACTTTCTGCCGAGCATGAAAGTTCCAGAGGAAACCGCACCGACGGCCCTCGCCCTGCAAAATAATCGCCGCCCACAATGGTACCGATGGGCAAAGACAACCAGCCGAAATCATAGGCATCAAAGCTTTCCTGAATCATCGAACTGATCCGGGCTTTCAGCCCGTTGAGCTTCACGATATCGGTTGCCACATAAGCGATCTCGCCCCGGTCGGTGTAGCCGATATCCACCAAACGGTCGTATGTAATGGCTTGTTCTGACAATAGTTGGTTCACCTGGTCGTTGATGATCTTCAAGGTAACGCTTTCCGCTTTATTCTGGGAAAGCCGTACGATCAACGGTTGCACCCGAACCAACAAAACCCCTGCGATCACCAAAATACCAAGCCCGATACACAGCAGTCCCATCCACCGACGCCGGGAGGATTTTCGGTATAAAAAAAGTCCCTTCTTCCCCATTTGCCATTCCCCCTTTTTCACCCTATGCAAAAACTGCGGCAAGGTGATAAAAGAGTACAAGGTACCCATGGGGTCAAAAAGGAACTTTATCCCACTAAAAAACTCCCGCGCTGCCGTATAAACCCGGCTAATGATAACCTGCCCACAACATAGCAGGTGGGTATTCTCCTCACTGCTTTGTGCTTCCAACGTCCGGAGAAACTCCGGGAGGCCTGCATACCCACAGCAAGAGCCGAATTCCCTTTAATACACTTGTAGGGTTATATAGCCGGAACATCCGCGAACAGCGCAGGATGAATTTGCTTTATTCGATATCAAACACGTCAGACAGACGGGCAGAAAACACATCCGCTACTCTGCCAAATTCTTCCTCATCTGCAATTTCTTCAAAGAACTCGCCGTCTTCTTCGGAGGTTTGTTTCATGATAACCAGGGGATCGCTGTCATCCACCATATCAGCAGGATCGTCATAAACCGGTAACATCGCTACGTAGTGTGCCCCGTCCATATCCATTTCATCCAGCACTTCTAAGGTGAATTCGTTTCCTTCATCATCACTCAAGGTGACCAGATCCGCCATTTCTTCCATCAATTCTTTATCTTCCATATCAAAATACTCCTAACCTGTTTCTTCTATATTCATTGTACCCAATCCGGGCAAAATAGTCAAGGTTTTTTGAAAAACTTTACCGCCGAACGTCCCCTTTATCCACCACAACGGAATATCCTGCTTCTGCCACCTGGGTTTTCAGCAGTTCCACGCTTTCTGCGGCTTCTTCATCGGTGGCGATCTTGTCCTCATACAAGGAATACAGTTTTCGCAACGGACGGGGAGACAAGTTGGGCATCACCACGTTGGCGCCGGCTTTGAGTCCCAAAACTCGTCCCTGGGGATGAAGCGTTCCCAGGGCAGTGGTGGCAGGCAAAAGGGCGTGAGGAAACAGCAACCGCAGGATCGACAGCAACCGCAGGGTTTTGGTTAGATCCCCTTTTGGATACTGGGCAAAGGGAGTGGCATGATGGGGCAAAAACGGACCGATGCCGATCATGTCCGGTGACAGTTCTTGTAAAAACCGTATATCTTCCACCAAATGCTCCGGTGTTTGGTAAGGAGAATCCACCATAAACCCGGCGCCCACCTGATACCCGATATCCTTCAGATCCCACAAGCATTGCTGACGGGTACGGGCGGTCAGTTGCGAGGGGTGCAAACGGCTATAATGGTCCGCATTGGCGGTTTCGTGCCGAAGCAAATAACGGTTCGCCCCTGCCTCAAACAACCGACGATAACTCTCCTTGGATTTTTCACCAAGGGACAGGGTGATGGCGCAATCAGGATATTGTTGTCGAATGGCCCAAACCACCCGGCACATCACATCATCGGTAAAATGGGGGTCTTCTCCCCCCTGCAGAACAAAGGTGCGAAAGCCCAGTTCATATCCTGTCCGGCAACAGGAAAGCACGTCTTCCTGGGTCAGCCGATACCGTGTCACCTCCCGGTTATCCCGGCGAATACCGCAATAATAACAATTGTTTTTGCAATAATTGGTCAGTTCGATCAACCCCCGGATATACACCCGGTCGCCGTACCGTTCCCGACGGACCCTATCCGCCGCAGCCGCTAAAGGCGCTGTGGCAGTTTCATCGGTAATCAGGGCAAGGAGTTGCTCATTTGACAACCTGTTATTTTGTTGTACTTCATCGATCAAACGGGTAATATCCATGGAAACCCCTCCTGGCTTTATGATATCACAAACTGCTATCCACCGTCAAGAGATTCCAGTTGACAGGTTAATTTTTACATGATACAATCATATACGGGAAATTTAACATAAATTTAACATAACACCCCTTTTCATTTTCCCCAAAATCATGTATAATGTTTGTGACCATGTCGAAATTTGTAAGATAGGAGCAAATACAATGGAAGTTCTGAAACAGATATTCACCCTTTGCGGCGGTCTGGCTTTTTTCTTGTACGGGATGAACATTATGTCCTCCGGTCTGGAAAAAATGGCAGGCGGTAAATTAGAGGTTATGCTTCGCAAAATGACCTCCAATCCCTTCAAAAGTTTGTCTTTGGGCGCTGGTATCACCGTTGCGATTCAGTCCTCCTCTGCCATGACGGTTATGCTGGTTGGACTGGTAAACTCCGGCATTATGACCTTGCAACAAACCATCGGCGTTATCATGGGGTCTAACATCGGTACCACCTCTACTGCCTGGATCATGTCCCTTTCGGGCATTGATAACAAAGGGCCCTGGTATTTCCAACTCCTGAATCCGGAAGTGTTTTCTCCGGTGATTGCGCTGATTGGTATTCTTATGATCATGATGGGCAAAAGCGATAAGAAAAAAAGCATTGGCAGCGTTTTGGTGGGCTTTGCCATTTTGATGACCGGTATGGATCTCATGGGCAACGTGGGTAGTTACCTGCGGGAACTCCCCGGATTTGACAATATCCTCACCAAATTCAACAACCCCTTCCTGGGCGTATTGGTAGGTGCTGTATTCACCGGCATTATCCAAAGTTCCGCCGCCTCCTTAAGTATTTTGATGAGCGTAGCCGGTACTTCCCTGACTTACGGTATGGCCATTCCTATTATTATGGGGCTCAACATCGGTACTTGTGTTACTGCTCTCATCTCCAGCGTGGGCGTTACCCGTAACGCCAAACGGGTTGCTGTGGTTCACGTTACCTTCAACTGCATTGGCACCATTGTTTTCCTGTCCCTCTACTATATCATAAAAGCCATCGTTGGTGTCCCCTTCCACGACGCTTCCGTTCCCATGTGGGGCATCGCCTTGATACACACCGTGTTCAACGTTTCCGCCACCGCATTGCTTATGCCCTTCTCCCGTCAGTTGGAGAAATTTGCCTACCTTGTGATCCGGGACGACAAAGAACAAACCGAAGAAACCTACAGTTTTATCGACTCCCGTCTGTTGGCTACCCCCTCGGTTGCTATCGCTGAATGTGACAGCAAGACCAGAGCAATGGCACGGTTGGCACGTGACACGTTGATCTCCTCTTTGGGATTGTTGCAACATTACGACGAAGAGGTTGCCCAGCAAATCATTGAAAATGAAAATACGTTGGATATGTACGAAGACAAACTGGGTACTTGCCTGGTGCAGATCTCCGGTAAAGCCATTTCCGATGCAGACTCCAAACGGGTTGCCAAGCAATTGCACACCATCGATGACTTTGAACGCATTGGCGACCATGCCCTGAACCTGCTCCGTGCCGCAGAAGAAATTCATCAAAAACAGGTGCATTTCTCCTCCGATGCCGCTGCCGAGTTAAAGGTTGCTACCGCCGCATTGACCGAGATCTTGAATATTACGGTAGAATCCTTCTGCAAGGAAGATCTGACCCTGGCCGCCAAGGTAGAGCCGTTAGAACAGGTTATTGATAAGATCATGGATAAGGTGAAGACCCGTCATATCGAACGGCTTCAAACCGGAAAATGCACCATTCAGTTGGGCTTTATCCTTTCGGATATCCTGAACAACTATGAACGGATCTCCGACCACTGCTCCAACATTGCTGTGGCTTTGATCGAAACCAAACAAAACGCTTACGAAGCCCATGAATATTTGAATCATGTAAAAAAAGACGGTGACCCGGCATTCGAAACCGACTACCTGACCTACCGTCAAAAATACAACTTAAAATAATCAAGCGTATAAAAAGAACCTTTGGATACACACATCCAAAGGTTCTTTTCATTTTACCTAACCGTTTGCTTTAATATACTCAATGTATTCTTCTAAGCAACAGCCCATTTGTTTGATTTTGGTGGCGTGTTTTACCCCAACAAAACGGTAATGCCAGGGTTCCCAGGTCACACCGGTCTTATCCTGCTTGTCCGCTTCGTACCGCAAAATAAAGCCGTATTCATGGGCGTGTTCTTTCAGCCATTTTCCCGCCTTGGTGGAACCGAAATCGGTTTCTACGCTGTTAAAGTCAATGGCAAGACCGGTCTGATGTTCGCTGGTACCCGGTCTGGCAACATAGGTTGCCGCATAATCCTCCGCTTCCTTTTGGGTGAAGGAAGGATTATCGTTTTTAGCCCGAACCACCCGGTTGTTGTACAAGCGCTGTTGGGTGGAATAGGAACGATAACAGGAGATGGCATACAGATTAACGCCATCGGCCGCCGCAGCAGAAACCATGTCCTTGTAAGCCGGTACAATACGGGAATCCAGTTGATACTCGCTGTCGATATAGGTCATATCGGCAATCCAATCGCTGTCGATCGTATTCCAGGGATTGACCAGAAACAAATACCATTCGTCCAGTTCCTCTTTACCGGATTTGGTGTAGGTGATGTAATCTTTATTGGCATTGCCGGAATTTGAGGAAGATGCCACAGAACTTGTGGCCTGGGATGAAGTTTCACCGGACTGGGAAGCCGATTCGCCGCTTTGAGAAGCGGTTTGACCGTCAGCGGTTGAAGACACCGCAGTGCCGTCATCACCCACAGAACTGTCCCCCGACACAACGCCATTGGCAGGTACGCTGGAGGTGTCATTGGAACCGACACCCACAATGGCTTGTATTCCTTTTACGATACCCAGTCCCACCAGACACACCACCAGCACGCCGGCAATGTAAATGGCAAACTCCAGTTTTCTGCCGCCTTTTTTCCGGCGACGGGTGGATTTTTTCTTTTTAGTGGCCAAGCAAATGACCTCCTATCCAACAATTAAACTTTCACCGGTCATTTCGGCAGGTTGGGGAATGCCCATAATTGAAAGCATTGTGGGAGAAATATCCGCCAAACGGCCGCCTTCACGCAGTTTGCAATCCTTACCAACCACAATAAAGGGAACGGGATAGGTGGTGTGGGCGGTAAAGGGTGTACCGTCGTCCTCTGCCATATAATCCGCATTGCCGTGGTCGGCGGTGATAAGAGCGATGCCCTCCATTTTCTCCACCGATTCCACCACTCTGCCAACGCAGGTATCCACCGTTTCTACCGCCTTCACAGCGGCTTCAAACACACCGGTATGACCAACCATGTCGCAGTTGGCAAAATTCAGGATCACCGCATCGTATTTTCCGGTTTCAATGGCTTCGCACACGGCGTCGCACACCGGAACAGCACTCATTTCCGGCATCAGGTCAAAGGTGGAAACATCCGGCGTGGGAATCAAAATACGGTCTTCCCCTTGGAATTTCACTTCTTCCCCGCCGTTATAGAAAAAGGTAACGTGGGCATATTTGGTGGTTTCGGCAATCCGCAGTTGGGTCTTGCCGTTACGGCTCAGGGTTTCACCCATGGTCATGGTTAAGGTTTGAGGAGCAAATGCCACCCGAACGCCCGGCATGGTAGCATCATATTCGGTCATGCACACAAAGTGGAGAGGAAGTTGTCCCCCCACTCGTTCAAAGCCGTCAAACGCCGGGTCAACAAAAG
>CAYLYC010000001.1:21202-21767 GCA_964387715.1 uncultured Eubacteriales bacterium
TCTCACGGGCACGGTCAGGACGGAAGTTGAAGAACACCACGCCGTCGCCTGCCTCCACCTTACCGGTTTCGGTAAACACGGTGGGGATCAAAAATTCGTCGGTAATGAATTTGCCGTCTTCATCCTTGGTTTCATACGATGCTTGTACGGCGGCAACCGGATCATCACACCGGATACCTTCGCCCAATACCATGGCGTTATACGCTTTTTCCACACGCCCCCATTGGGTATCCCGGTCCATGCCGTAGTACCGGCCTGCCAGGGTTGCCAATTTGCCGGTACCGATCTCTTCCATTTTGGCTATGGCTTCTGCCACGTAATCCTTACCGGAAGCAGGAGGCACGTCACGGCCGTCTAACAAGCCATGTACATACACTTCCTCAAGTCCCAGATCGTGGGCCATTTGCAACAATGCCCACAAGTGACCGTTATGGCTATGCACACCGCCATCCGACAAAAGACCCAACAAATGGAGTTTTTTGCCATTGGCTTTACAGGTTTCCATGGTTTCTTTCAAAACAGGATTTTCAAAAAAATCACCGTCTGCAATGGATTTGGTGATACG
>CAYLYC010000002.1:0-21100 GCA_964387715.1 uncultured Eubacteriales bacterium
GGCGTAGCAGATACTCTTGCCAACGCTTTGCGGTTGAGCAATTTGTTCAGCAAGGAGGATTTGCCCACGTTGGATTTGCCGGAAAACACAAATTCCGGTAAGGTTGAGGGGGGCAACTGCCGGGATGTACCGGCCGAGGTTTCGTATTTTGCCAAATGTAAGTTCATTGGTTACCTCCAAGGGTGAGCATTCAAATCCGAAGTCCGTTTTAGGAAGGCGGATTTTCGCTCATCCATTGTTAATATACTGGGAAATACATACAGTATTTCCTGCGTTTTTGCGGCGGGTTGGGGTTTCAATGTTTACCCTATGCAATAGCCCGGCACACCAGCGCTTTTGGCGTTGGCAGAGGGCGGAATGGGTTGGTTTTCCCCTTTGGGGGCAGAACGGTACTGGGTGGTTTCAAAGGCCAGGGGCAACACTTCATCCAACGTGGAGACCCCAACAAAGGTGAGGTTTTCTTTCACCACGTCGTCCACCTCTTCCAGATCGGGCAGATTTTCTTTGGGTATGACCACGGTTTTCATACCGGCTTTATAGGCCGCCATGGATTTTTCCTTTAATCCGCCGATGGGAAGCACCCGACCCCGAATGGTAATTTCGCCGGTCATGGCAACGTCGCTTTTCACCGGACAGCCGGACAAAGCAGACACCAGCGCCGTTGCCATGGTGATACCCGCAGAAGGGCCGTCTTTGGGGATCGCCCCTTCCGGCGCATGGATATGTAGGTCATATTCGCTGTAAAAGTTTTCCGGCACGTTCAGCATATTGCTACGGGCACGGACGCAACTGATGGCGGCATTGGCAGACTCCTTCATCACGTCCCCCAACGAGCCGGTGAGTTGAATTTTACCGCTGCCCTTAAACACCGCCGTTTCAATGGGCAACAACTCGCCCCCTACGCTGGTCCATGCCAATCCGTTGACCAAGCCCACCTCGCCGGCCCCGGCAACCACATCCGGTTTAAACCGGCGGGGTCCTAAAAAGTCCGCCAGGTTACCGCCTTTGATGCTCACGGTCTTGGTTTCTCCTGCCACCAGTTGTTTGGCGGCTTTGCGGCAAAGGGTTGCCAGTTCCCGCTCCAGGTTACGCACACCCGCTTCTTTCACATAGCCGTCGATCACCGCATACACCGCCGCATTGGAGATGCGGAAACTGCTGCCGGTCAATCCGTGGCGTTTCATTTGCTTGGGGATCAGGTGGCGACGGGCGATCTGGTATTTTTCCTCCCGGGTGTAACTGCCCAATTGGATGATCTCCATCCGATCCCGCAGGGCAGGAGGAATGGCATCCAGGTCATTGGCAGTAAGCACAAACATGACCTGGGACAGGTCAAAGGGAAATTCCAGAAAATGGTCTTCAAAGGTATGGTTTTGTTCCGGGTCTAATACTTCCAGCAACGCCGAGGAGGGGTCGCCTTTATAGTCCGAACCCAGTTTATCGATCTCATCCATCAGGATCATGGGATTCATGCAACCGGCTTTTCGCACCGACTGAATGATGCGGCCGGGCATAGAGCCAATATAGGTGCGGCGATGACCGCGGATATCCGCTTCATCCCTCACACCCCCAAGGGACAGCCGCACAAACTCCCGGTTCATACACCGGGCGATGGATCTCCCCACCGAGGTTTTCCCCACCCCGGGAGGGCCCACCAGACAGATGATCTGTCCTTTAATATCCGGTGCAAGGGTGCGTACTGCCAACAGTTCCAGGATCCGCTCCTTCACCTTTTTTAAGCCGTAATGGTCTTCATCCAGGATCCGGGCAGCCCCGGCGATATCGCTGTGTTCCTCTTTTATCACCCCAAAGGGCAGGTCCAGGGCGGTATCCAGATACCCCCGAACCACTGCGGCTTCGTGAGAACCGGAGGGCATTTTCACCAGTTTGTTGACTTCCCGAAGCAGTTTGTCCTTTACTTCCTCGGTGGTATCCAGCGCCATCACCCGTTCCCGGTATTCGTCCGCCTCCTGCATGGGGTTATCCTCTTCCCCCAATTCTTCCGAGATGGCACGAAGCTGTTCACGCAAATAATAATCCCGTTGGTTGGCATCCATATTTTCCCGAACCCGTTTTTCGATCTGGATCTCCAAATTCAGCAGTTGGGTTTCGGTATCCAGTGCCGCCACCAGCAACTCACCCCGGCGGAACACATGGATCTCATTGAGCAATTCCTGTTTGGTTTCCTGGGTAAAGGGCACGTGGCCGGCAATATAATCGGTGAGCTGTAACAGGTCATCCCCATGAGAAACCTCCAGCACCACGTCCCCGGGCAATTTGGTATTCACCTGGGCGTAGAGGGTAAAATGCTCCTTCACCGACCGGAGCAAAGCATCCCCAAACCGCTCCCCTTTTTGGGGTACGCCGATGGGGGGAATGGGTTGGATCATTGCCTTAAAGAAGGGGTCTTTTTGTTCAAATTCCAACACCCGACCCCGGCAAAGGCCGTTTACCGTTACCCGAATCCCGTCGCCGGGCAGTTTTAACACCTGAGCGATACGGGCAATACAGCCGGTGGTATTCAGTTGTTCTTCTCCCGGTTCATCCACCCGAATATCCTGCTGGGCGGTTAAAAACACCAGCCGTTCCCCTGCCAGGGCGTCATGCACCGCCTGGATGGAAGGGTTACGCCCCACGTCAAAGTGGATCTGGGTGTTGGGAAACACCACCAGACCCCGCAGGGCAATGGTAGGCAGGGATTGTATATTCATATCAATCATACGGTTCATCTCCCCTGCTCGTTGTAACAGAGCAATAGAAACAGCAAACAATCGGCAACTCAACCATCAGCGCCGATTGTTGCAATGTGTTACGAAACTTGTTGGTCATCCTTCCGTGTGATGACCGGTTCACCCTCACCCAGCACAAACGCTTTGGTGACGGTTACTTTGGCAATGGTATTGTCTGACGGCACGGTAAACATCAGTTCCCCCAGCAATTCTTCCATGGAAGAACGGAGTCCTCTGGCGCCGGTTTTTCTGGTCAAGGTCTGGGATGCCAGTTCAAGCAAGGCATCCGGCTCAAATTCCAATGCCACCCCATCCATACGGAACATGGCCTGGTATTGGCGAACAATGGAATTTTTGGGCTCGGTCATCACCCGAACCATATCTTCTCCGCTCAGGTTTTTCAAAGCGGTAATGACCGGCAACCGACCCACGATTTCGGGGATCAAGCCATATTTCACCAAGTCGTGATGGTTCACGTGGGACAGCACAAATTCCTCATTGGTGTTTTCCTTGGTTTTGATATCACTGCCAAAGCCCAGGGAACTGCCCCCCATCCGTTTGGTGATGACTTCGGTCAAGCCGTCAAAGGCACCGGCGCAGATAAACAGGATATTGGTGGTATCCATTTGGATAAACTCCTGTTGGGGGTGTTTTCTGCCCCCCTGGGGCGGCACGTTGGAAACCGTACCCTCCAGGATCTTTAACAGGGCTTGTTGCACCCCTTCTCCGCTTACGTCACGGGTGATGGAAGGATTTTCCGACTTACGGGCGATCTTATCGATCTCATCCACGTAAATAATGCCCCGTTGTGCCCGTTCCACATCAAAATCTGCGGCTTGAATCAACCGCAACAGGATGTTTTCCACATCCTCCCCCACGTAACCGGCTTCGGTTAAGGTGGTGGCGTCTGCAATGGCAAAGGGTACGTCCAGCACTCTGGCCAGGGTTTGGGCCAACAGGGTTTTGCCCACACCGGTGGGACCCAGCAACAGCACGTTGCTTTTTTGCAGTTCCACATCGTCCTCCAGTTGGGAGTCGATGCGCTTGTAATGGTTATATACCGCCACCGAAAGGGTCTTTTTTGCCTCCTCCTGGCCGATCACGTATTCGTCCAGTTTGGCTTTGATCTCGGCAGGTTTTAACAAGGCCGCATGTTCTTTGACCTTAACCTTCCGTTCCCGATGGGCACCGGGTTCTTGCTGTGCCATGGTATCACAGCACAGTTTTACACATTGGTCGCAAATATATGCGCCGCTTTTACCAAACATGACCCGAACCTGGGACTGGGTTGCGCCGCAAAAGGAACACACGACCGAATTTTCATGTTGATTATGATTTGCCATAACAATCTCCTATCAAAAAGGGGGAAATCAGCGTTTTTCGATCACCTTATCGATCAAGCCGTATTCACAGGCCTGGGCGGCGGTCATAAAGTTATCCCGCTCGGTATCCCGTTCGATCACATCCAAGGGTTTGCCGGTATTTTCCGACAGGATGCGATTTAAGTTTTCCCGGGTGCGTTTAATATGGTCGGCGGCGATGAGAATTTCGGTGGCCTGACCCTTTGCGCCCCCCAGGGGTTGATGGATCATGATCTCTGCATTGGGCAGGGCAAACCGTTTGCCTTTGGCCCCGGCAGAAAGCAGGAAAGCCCCCATACTGGCGGCCATACCCATGCAAATGGTGGATACGTCGCATTTGATGTATTGCATGGTGTCATAAATGGCCAGACCGGCGCTGACCGAGCCGCCGGGGGAATTGATGTACAAGCTGATATCCTTTTCGGAATCTTTGCCTTCCAGATACAGCAATTGGGCAATCACCAAACTGGCGGTGGCATCGTTCACTTCATCGGACAGCATAATAATACGGTCATCCAACAACCGGGAAAAAATATCGTAAGACCGTTCCCCTTTGCTGGTTTGTTCTACTACGTAAGGTACTAAACTCATAATCTTTCACCTCAAACATAAATTTCAAAAAAGAAGCCCGCTAATCATCAATTAGCAGGCCTCTGATTCTCTGGTTTACTACCGGCTACATACAGTATAGGACAGGTGCGGAACAATTATTCAGCGTCTTTTTCTTCCTTTTTGGCTGCCGGTTTTTTAGCGGCAGTGGTAGTCTTTTTAGCGGTAGTGGTGGTTTTCTTTGCTGTTGTAGTTTTCTTGGCAGCAGGTTTTTCTTCACCGTCGGCCTTTTTGGTGGTAGTGGTTTTCTTGGCAGTGGTGGTCTTCTTGGCAGCAGGTTTTGCCTCTGCTTCACCCTCCGCTTTTTTGGTGGTAGTGGTCTTCTTGGCGGTGGTGGTTTTCTTAGCGGCAGGTTTCTTTGCGGGTTTGGCATCCGAAACCTTGGCAGAACTCTTTACCAAGTCAATGGCTTTATTGGCAGCCAGGTCGGCGGTCAAATCTTTGGCAGGGATATATGCCTTGATTTGATCTGCTTCCATTTTATACATTTCAGCAATTTTTGCATATTCGGCATTCAATTCGTCTTCGGTCACTTCAATGGCCTCTGCTTTCGCAATGGCTTCCAGTGCCAGACGGATCTTCACTTGAGTCAATGCATTTTCCCGGAAGCCCTCACGGAAATCTTCATCGCTCATGCCGGTGTATTGTTTGTAAACTTTCAGGTCCAGACCTTGATAACGCAAACGGTTTTCAAAATCACGGATATTTTCATCAATGCGGTTTTCAACCATGCAATCGGGCACTTCCACGGTCATGCCTTCCACGATCTTGCCGATCAAAGCGTTTTCTACTTCGCCGTCGGCTTGTGCATTTTTGCTTTCCAGCATTTTGTCGGAGATGCTCTTTTTCAGTTCATCCAAGGTGTCAAATTCGCTAACGTCTTTGGCAAATTCGTCATCCAGTTGGGGCAATTCTTTGGCTTTCAGTTCGTGGATCTTTACCTTGAACACAGCGGGTTTACCAGCCAATTCTTCTGCATGGTATTCTTCCGGGAAGGTCACGGTTACGTCCACGTCATCGCCGGCGTTTTTGCCAACCAATTGGTCTTCAAAGCCGGGAATGAAAGAACCGGAGCCCAGTTCCAAATTGTAGTTTTCGCCTTTACCGCCTTCAAAAGCAACCCCGTCAACAAAGCCCTCAAAGTCGATCACAGCGGTATCGCCGTTATGAGCAGCACGGCCTTCTACAGCCACGATACGGGCATTGCGGTCTTGCATGGCAGCCAGTTCTTTGGCAACTTCATCGTCAGATACGGCAACCACAGCACGTTCCACAGCCAGTTCTTTGTATTCGCCCAAAGTCACTTCCGGTTTTGCGGTAACCAGCAATTTGAAGCTAACACCATTTTTATCCATAGAGATTAACTCAAAATCAACTTTTTGTTCTGCCAGATCGATCCCCGATTCATCCAGGGCTTTATCGGCAGCTTCGGGATACAATTCTTCCAGAGCGTCCTGATAGAAAGCATCTTCCCCGTACATTTTGTAAATCATGTTTTTGGGGGCTTTCCCTTTCCGGAAGCCGGGAATGGTAATGTTTTGAATGGCTTTGTCGGCGGCTTTTTCCACTGCCCCAGCAAAGGTTTCACCGTCAATTTCAACGGTAAGAGCGTAGCGGTTTGTATCCACCTTTTCGGTTGATTTTAATGACATGATCTGATCCTCCAATGTTAGGGCAACCCGGTCATCGCCTTGGTTTTTACACCCGGCAACCACCCGTTACCCATTGTTTACTTTTACAAATTTTATCAACATACAATATAACACAATTCCGCAAAAATTTCCACTAAAAAATCCATTTTTTTGAAATCTTGTGAAAACTGCAATGCTTTTGGGCAAAAAGCCGCTTGAAATTGTGTTTTTTTTAGAATTTTTCAATCAAATGGGGGCAAAATCCCAAAGCATCTCCCGACACCAGCCGATAGGTGATGCCATCCACTTCTCCCTGCACGGCGCCGGCAATGGCAGGTCCGTGCAAATGGCCGTAATAACACCGGCGAACCCCGTACGATACCAGCACGTCCACCAGTTCCCGGCAGACCCGGTCGGCACACACCGGCGGATAGTGGAAAAACACAATGGGTTCTTTGTCCAGCGATTTGGCGGCTTCCAGGGAAAGGGTAAGACGACCCACCTCACGCAGCAGTACCTTGGTGTCCTCCCCGTCTTCCTCAAAAAACCAACCCCGGCTGCCGCACAGCACCACCGGGCCGCAGTCGTAACAATTGTTATGCAAAAAGTGGAGTCGGTCCAGTTGATGGGTCTCCAGAAAACCGTTCATTTTTTTCATGGTTTCCCACCAAAGGTCATGGTTGCCTTTCAGCAGGATCTTTTCTCCCGGCAGACGGTTGAGAAATTCCAGGTCCGCCAGGGCATCCGGCAGACGCATCGCCCAGGAAATATCCCCGGGAATGACCACCGTATCGCCGGGTTCAACCACCCGTTTCCATTGGGTTTCCAGTCGGTTTACATAATCCTGCCAACCCCGGAACACATCCATGGGTTTATCGGTTCCCAAGGAAAGGTGGACATCCCCGATGGCAAACAACGACATATCCCCTTCTCCTTTCAAAATTAACAAAATTTTGCAATGATAACCAAGCCCCGATTGCTCATACTACGGTTGGAAAGGTGGTAAGAACGAATGGACATGAAAAAAGACAACCGAATCAGTTGTAAAGTTGAAAACTGCGTGTATCACGATTGCGGCGATACTTGTCGGGCATCTCACATCAACGTAGGCCCTCAACACGCCAGCACCTCTCAGGATACGGTATGTTCTACCTTCAAACCGGAAGATAAGAAAGGTTGCTGCTAATTTAATCCCAGCATGGCAACCACTTGTTGCCACATTTCTTCTTTTTCGCAGATTTGGGTAAAACGAGGCGTCAGTTCCTTCAACGCGGCAATGGAACGGGGTACTTCATAGCCCGTCTTTGCCGAAAGGGCATCGCAAAGCGCAAATTCATCCTTTGCGTCCGCCTTTTCACCGATGGCTTCCAGCACTCCTTTGGAGAATTTGAAAGGACTGGCGGTGGAAGCGATCACCGAAACGCGGGGATCCTGTGTTTCGGCTACATAGTTTTCGTACACTTTCAGCGCCACGCCGGTGTGGGGGTCGGCCAGATAGCCGTTGGAGGCAAACTGAGCGGCAATCTGCTCTTTGGTCTGGCTGTCATCGGCACAACCGCCATAGAACAGATCGGCAATTTTTGCCCGGGTGGCTTCATCCACCGTATAGCTACCGGTGGCAGAGAGAGAATCCATCCATTCCTTTACCTGACGGTCATTGCCGTCGGTCAAATGATACAGCAACCGTTCCAGATTGCTGGAGATCAGGATATCCATGGAAGGAGACAGGGTGGTATAAAAACTCCGGTTCCGGTCGTAAGTACCGGTGCGGATAAAGTCGGTAAGAATGTTGTTCTGGTTGGAGGCGCAGATGAGTTTGCCCACGGGAATACCCATTTCTTTGGCATAATACGCCGCTAAAATGTTGCCGAAGTTACCGGTGGGAACCACCACGTTCATTTGGTCGCCAAAGGTAAGCACACCTTCCCGCAAAAGGGAGGCGTAGGAATAAATATAGTAAATGATCTGGGGTACCAACCGCCCCCAGTTGATGGAGTTGGCAGAGGAAAATGCCATGTTGTTGGCTTTCAGGATCTTTGCTTTTTCCGGGTCGGTAAAGATCTTCTTCACCCCGGTCTGGGCATCGTCAAAGTTGCCACGAATGGCGCACACACCAACGTTATCCCCTTTTTGGGTGGTCATTTGGTGCTTTTGCATGGCGCTCACCCCATCGCTGGGATAAAACACTAAGATCTTCACCCCGTCCACGTCGGCAAAGCCCTCCAACGCCGCTTTACCGGTATCACCGGAGGTGGCAACCAGGATGACCTTGGTTTCACCGTCGCTGGTTTTTTTGGCGGCTTTGGTCAGCAGATAAGGCAGGATCTGCAAGGCGAGATCCTTAAATGCGCAGGTAGGACCATGCCACAGTTCCAAGGAATAAGCCCCTTCTTTGATTTGCGCCAAGGGTGCAGGTTGGTCCAGGTCAAAGGTGCCCACGTAAGCCCCTTTGGCACATTCATCCAATTCCTCCATGGTATAATCGGTGAGGAAATAGGACAACACCTTTTTTGCCGCATCCACGTAATTCATGGCAGCAATTTCTTCTACGTCCTTCCGGGTCAGCTGAGGCAACCGTTGGGGCACAAACAAACCGCCGTCGGCAGAAATACCCTGGGCAATGGCTTGTGCCGAGGTAACGCACACGCTGTTATCTCTTGTACTTTTGTAATTCATGGTAAAGTCCTCCTTACAAGAACGAATTTATAATCCAAACTGATTCACATCGTTGCCGTTAAAGCAATCCTCCAGCAAGGTGACGGTCATACCGCCGTCCTCTGCGATCAGCACCTCCGCCACGTCAAAACGGATCTTGCCGGTATAATGCCGTTGCTTTACATACTGGAGTGCCGCAGCCACCACCCGTCGCTGTTTTTGATGGGTGACCGATTCCCGGGGCAGGGCTTTGGCGTGGCTGCCACGGGTCTTGACCTCGCAAAAAACCAGCACGTCATCCCTTGCGGCGATCACGTCCACCTCCCCCAAACGGGTGCGGTAGTTGCCGTCCACAATGGTGTAGCCCTGTTCCCGGTAGTGTCGGGCGGCGGCAATTTCGCCCCACAAACCGTTTTTCTTCGCAGGATGTATCATTTCAAAATCTTTCCTAAAAAACTGATGCGGTGAATGGGAGAGGGGCCCAGTTTGAGCAGGGCTTCCCGATGCACCTTGGTTCCGTACCCTTTATGCTTGGCAAAATCGTAACCCGGATATTGCTCCTCCATTTCCACCATCAATCGGTCACGGGTGACCTTGGCAAGAACGCTGGCGGCGGCAATGGAAGCAGATTTGGCGTCACCGCCGATCACAAACTCCGCCGGAACAGAAAGTTGCGGGGGGATCTTGTTGCCGTCGATCAAAGCATACTGCGCCGGGCAGGACAATCCTTCTACCGCCCGGGTCATTGCCATAAAGGTGGCTTGTAGGATGTTGTGTTCTTCAATTTCCTCCACACCGGCAAACGCAACGGAATAGGCCACCGCCTGTTCTCTGATCACGTCATACAATGCTTCCCGCCGTTTTTCGGTGAGTTTTTTAGAGTCATCCAACCCGGGAATGACCACATCCGGCGGCAAGATCACCGCTGCGGCACACACCGGCCCGGCAAGAGGT
Organism: uncultured Eubacteriales bacterium; assembly: GCA_964387715.1. GTDB lineage: Bacteria > Bacillota > Clostridia > Oscillospirales > Acutalibacteraceae > UMGS1484. The sequence goes on from CAYLYC010000002.1 coordinate 9,940, forward strand.
CCACGGCCGGCTTCATCCACGCCGCACACCCATTGATGACCCTGTTGTTTTGCCTTGGTTTCGTATGAAAAATCTACCATATTTCTCAGCCCTTATCGGGAAATTCCAGGGAGATACGTCCCCATTTTCCCCCACGATATTCGTCCAGTACCATCACCGATGCCCGTTCGGTGTCAATTTCACCGCCGGAAATAAGCATCCCCCGTTTTTTGCCGATCAGTTGCAACAGATCGTACCCGTCGATCCCTTGGGGAATGGTGAGTTTATACCGTTCTTCCAGTTTTTCCGGATACCGCAGACCCACAATGTCCAGAAGGCGAACTGCCAACAGTTCCACGTCGGTAACCACGTCTTTTACGGCGCCGGTAAAGGCAAGACGTTCCCCTACGGTGGGGTCGTCAAACTTGGGCCATAACACCCCGGCGGTATCCATCAGTTCAATGCCTTTGCCGATGCTGAACCATTGGTTGCCCCGGGTGACCCCCGGTTTATCTGCCACCTTGGCTTTGCTTCCCCCTGCCATTCGGTTGATAAAGGAGGATTTGCCCACGTTGGGAATGCCCACCACCATCAGCCGCAGGGTACGGCCGGTCATGCCTTTGGCTTTGTATTTTTCCAGAACATCCCCTAAATTCCGGTTTACAAGGTCCGCAAACCCCTGGAGACCCTTACCGGTCTTACAGTCCACCGGAAGGGCGGTGATGCCCTGTTGTTCATAAAAGCGAATCCAGGAACGGGTTGCCCCCTCCTCTGCCATATCCGCTTTGTTCAGCAAAATGATTCTGGGTTTATTGCCCAGCCAATTGTCCAGTTCCGGATTGCGGCTGCTCACCGGAACACGGGCGTCCACAATTTCCACCACGCCGTCGATCAGGGGTAAACTTTCCTGAATCAACCGACGGGTCTTTGCCATGTGCCCGGGAAACCATTGTACTTGTACGGTATCAGCCATGGGTGATCACCTTAAAATCCGAAAAGGGGTAGATGCGCAACACCGCTTTGCCTAAAATATAGTGGCAGTCAATATCGCCCACTTCAGCGGCACGGCTGTCGTGAGATACGGTGCGGTGGTCGCCCAGTACAAACACGTGACCCTCCTCCACAACGTGGGGGTTTTGGATGGGATTGCTGCTTTTTGACAAAAAGCCCTTCACGTAAGGTTCGTCCAGCAGTTCACCGTCCACATACACACAGTTGTTTTCGTAATCCAAAAACACTTCCTGTCCCTCGGTGGCGATGATCCGCTTAATGATGGGTTCCGGGCTTTCGCCGTTTTCATCCTTGATATAGTCCCGGGACACCACGATCACATCCCCTTGACGAGGGGTATAAAAGGCGGTAGAAATGATGACCCGATCACCGTCTTGCAGGGTGTCTTCCATAGAGGAGCCGGAAATGCCCACCATGCGGAAGAAAAAGGTGAACAGCAACACCACGATGATAATGGCGGAAACCAACGTATCCAGCCATTCCATGGTTTCCCGTTTATTTTTAGAAACAGAAGCACCAATCAATTCTTGTTCCATTTATTCTACCAACCTTTCATAAAATAAGGAAAACGGGGCGCACAGACAGTGCGCCCCGTTTCAGGGACTCGGGGCAATCAGCCGCCAAATTAGCGAATTTGTTCTTTAACTTTAGCTGCCTTACCAACACGGTCACGCAGATAGTACAACTTGCTGCGACGAACACGGCCGTGACGGGTGGTTTCCACCTTAACAACGTTGGGAGAATGCACGGGGAATACCCGTTCTACACCAACACCGTAGGAAACACGGCGCACAGTAAAGGTTTCGGCGATACCGCTGCCATTACGGGCGATCACAGTACCCTCAAATACCTGAATTCTCTCCCGGTCGCCTTCTTTGATGTTTACGTGAACCTTAACGGTGTCACCGATCACGATTTCGGGAGCATTTTCCTTGAGTTGATCCATTGTTAATTGTTTCAAAGCATCCATTGTAAAGTCCTCCTATTGTTTAGTCACGTTCTTACTTCCCCTTTGCGAAGCATTGGACCGCCTTTTTAATGTTACCATTACACTCGCCGCAGGAATACGGCGGAAATTCGAATGCCAAATCATAATACCATAGTTTGACAAGGAATGCAAGTACTTTTTTCAAAAATATTTGTATTTTATAATGCGGAGATCTTGCCCACCGCAAACTGCAACACCGCCAGGGCATTACCGGCATTGACTTTGCCGCTGCCCGTGGGGTCAGCCGCCGCCACCGCCGGCGCAGAAAGGGTGATCTTTCCCACGGCGTGTTGCAAGATCATCAGGGCATCCACCGCATTGATCTTGCCGTCCCCGTTCACGTCGCCGTACACGACGCCATAAAAGGACACCTTTGTACCGCAGGGTAACACGCCCTGCACCACATCCCCCTGCATCACCGGGTCGGTGGGGTTCAGGGTTTCGCCGCCTCGGGTGACCTGCACGTCGGTCAGACCGGCAAATTCCTCTGCCCACGCCCCGGCGGTTACCCCTTGGGTATAGACCGTACCGGGAGAAGTGTACTCACTGCCATCGGGAAGGAAAACGGTGCGGGGGGTAACGATGCCGGTTCCGCCGAAGGATACCGAATACCCATCCTCACAGCCGGACAGGGAGAACACCTTGGTTTGCACCCCGCCTTTGGTGTTAAACTGGTCGATCCACACAAGCCGTTCCTCATTTCCTTCATAGATCCGGCAGGTCAGTTGTGAGGCGTCATCCCAGCCGGTAAGCCGATAGGTCACCGAAAGACCCTGCTGGGTGTGGCAGAGATGAAGCAGGGTAAGAACCGGCGCAGTTTGCGCCGACGCCCCCACGGGAAGCATACAAACCACCAAAAGTACTGACAGACAACAAAGCCAAAACCGTTTCATCCGGTTCACCCTCTTTCCATACTTTCTTTTATTATACACCATAATCCGCAAAATGCAAGTAGGTGCGAACCACTGGCCAACATCTGCTCCCTTTGACAAGCGGGGCGATATAAAACAAAACCATCCTGCAGAGGTCCTGCGGGATGGTTTTCACAAGGATTAGTCAAGAATTTCGCCTACAAAGCCGGGGGTGATGGCGGCGGCATTACATTCGTCGGTATCGATATGCATTGCCAAGCTAAAGGAGTCGCTTACACGCACAACCACGTCACCGAAAATGGTTTCACGGTCAGTTCCGGTGGCTTTTACACGAACGATCTGCTTGTTTTCCAAGCCGTATTTTTCAGCATCGGCAGGGGTCATGTGGATGTGACGTTTGGCGCAAATAACACCGTGGTCGATTTCCACCTCACCGGCAGGGCCAACCAATTTGCAACCCATGGTACCGGCGGTATCTCCCGATTCACGAATGAGGGCTTTCACGCCGATGGCACGAGCGTCAGACAAGGAGATCTCCAGTTGGGTTTCGGGACGGACAGGACCCAGAATAGACACGCCAGCCAATTCTTTTTTAGGGCCAACAACGGTTACCCGTTCTTCACAGGCAAATTGACCGGGTTGGGACAGATCCTTTTTAGGGGTCAGTTGATAACCGGCGCCGAACAGGGTCTCCAGATCGGCTTGGCTCACATGAACGTGACGGGCGGAAGTTTCAATCAAAACAGGTTTAGACATACTATGTACACTCCTTACAAAAATTAACAATATCTACCGTTTTTCATAGTAACAGATTTCCCCGGGATTTTCAAGGGGGTAACCAAAGAATTTTCCACAAAATATGGGATACAAAAGAAGGGGCTGTAAAAAAACGATCCGTTCCTTTACAGCCACTTGGTTAGGGTTTGAATGCTCACCCTAAACTGAATTTATCCTTCCACAGGGAAAGAAGTGATCTTATTGACGGCGTAGCGCAATACCAGCAAAGCGTCGCCGGCGTTGATCTTATTGTCGCCGCTCACTTCTGCCACGGTTTGCTGACTTGCGGTCAGGTTGGTCTTACCTACGGCAGCACGCAAGATCTGCAGAGCATCCCCGGCGTCCACCTTGCCGTTGCCGTCCACGTCACCGTACCGCACTTTGGTAGCACGTACATTGATGGAATAATAAGCGTACCAGTCGCTGTACAACTCGTTATATTCTTCGTCTACCCAGGCAGTACCGCTGTTGATCAACGCTTTGGTGGATTTGCCAAATACATAGCCATCCTCCGGTTCAACGTTGATAGACAGATAATATTCGTAACCGGCTTGGAACACGTCGCTGTTATTCATGACGGTATCCTGATCGCTTCCTACTTTATACCAAACGATGGAATAGAAGCATTTGTCGGTGTTTGCCGCCTTCATAGCGGCAATGTTTGCGCCTGCCGTTTGACCGATCAGAGGCTTGGCAAAACCGGTAACGTCCACCTTGTTCACATATTCAGCGCCGATCACCTCATGCACAGCGCACACCTCTAAGTAATTGTAACGGGTATACAGGAAATCCTCGTCGATCAAAGAAGTGCCGCCGTTGATGGTGACCTTCACGTCGTTGGTAAAGGCATATCCTTCCGAAGGGGTCAATTCTGCATAGAAGTAGTATTCTCTGCCATATTCAAACACGTCGCTCGCTTCCATGTTGGCTGCTTTATCAAAACTGTACCAGTAAAAATCGTAAGTACCGCTGCCCGATGCGCTCATGGATACGTTTGCCAGGTTTTTGGCAACCGTGTCACCCACGCTGGGAGTGGTGTAGCCCTTGATGGCAACCGAATCGATATATTTCACCGGGGAACTGCCATCCACCACGATGTCATAGGTATAGTACTGCACCGAGGAGGTTTCGATGACCGAATATTTGCTGTCCACCAAAGCGGTGCTGCCGTTGATGGTCAAACTGGCATTGGACGCAAATTCATATCCGCTGTCCAGATCAACGGTGATGGACAGATAATAGCCGTCATACGCCTTGAACACGTCGTTGTCCGACATGAAACCCTCTGCTTCATAACTGTACCAACTGCAATGGTACGTGCCTTTCCCTTTAGAATCCACGGAAATACGATCCAGGTTTGCCCTTACCGTTTCACCGGCAACCGGTTTGGTGTAGCCGGTAATATTTACCGCAGTGATCACCGTTGCCGCCGAAGCCATTCCCACAGGCAGAACGCCCACAGTCAAAATCAGGGCAATCAACAAACTCAGTAACCGTTTTGATTTCATTTTCATAATAAAACCCCCAAAAATATATTTCAGCATCCCAGGAAACCTGTTCTGCATTGTTAAAATAAGGAATTGTGTTTTGCTCCCCTGTATGCTATAATGGACTAAAAGCCAAACAGCCCGGGAATCAGGTAGCTGACCACCAGCATAATGCAACCTGCCAGGGCAACGCCCAGGCAAATGGCGGGGAAGGAATGGCGGATACGGATATCAAACAGATCCGCCGCCAACGCACCGGTCCAAGCCCCTGTTCCGGGTAAGGGGATGCCCACGAAAACAATCAGCCCGATCAATCGGCCTTTTTGGATCTTCTCCCCTTTTCGCCGGGTTTTGGCCTCCAGTCGATCGATGGGTTTTTGCATCCAACGGATCTTGCGAAGCCATTTGAACACCTTGCGAATAAACAGCAAAATAAAGGGAATGGGAAGAATATTCCCCACAAAGCACACCGGAAAAGCGTAATACCAGGGGATATTCAGCATAGCGGCGGCAATCAACCCGCCCCGCAGTTCCAAAAAAGGCAGCAAGGACACAAGGAAGATCACGCTGTAAGGGGTGAGTCCGATCTCCCCAAAAAAGCGAGTTAACGTTTCAGCCAGACCCATGGTATCACCTCCTATATGAACTACACTTATTCTATCATATTATTCCATTGGTTTGCAACACATTTTTATGATTTTACTCAGTTAGGCGGAATTTTTATGAAAATTGTAATTTTAGACGGTTACACCTGCAATCCCGGCGACCTTTCCTGGGCCCCTTTCCAGCGGTTCGGTCAGGTCGAAGCATACGAATCCACCCTACCCCATCAGATTTTGGAACGTTGCCGTGACGCAGAGATCGTCATTAGCAACAAGACCCTGTTGCCCAGAGAAATTCTGGAACAGATGACCTGGGTGAAATACATTGGGCTGTTGTCCACCGGCTACAACGTGGTGGACGTAAAAGCCGCCGCAGAACTGGGCATTCCCGTAACCTACGTACCAAGTTATTCCACCGATGCGGTTGCCCAACACACCTTTGCCCTATTGCTTGAACTATGCAACCACGTGGGGCATCACGCCAATGCGGTGAGAGAGGGTCGGTGGGAATCCTGCCGCCGGTTTTGCTTTTGGGATGCGCCCTTGACCGAACTTGCAGGAAAGACCTTTGGCATCATCGGCATGGGCAACATCGGTCAACGGGTGGCCGCCATTGCCGCCGCCATGAATATGCGGGTGATCTATTACAGCCGCACCAAAAAAGACCTTCCATACCACTACGTTTCCCTGGAACAACTGTTGAAGGAAAGCGACGTGATCTCGCTCCATTGCCCCTTAAACCAGCAGACCCATGGGCTGATCAACCGGGAGACCCTTTCCCTGGTAAAGCCCACCGCATTGCTCATTAACACCACCCGGGGGGACGTGCTGGAGGAACAGGCGGTGGCGGATGCGCTGAATCACGACCGTCTGGCCGGGGCGGCGTTGGACGTGCTCTGCCAGGAACCCCCCACCCATGGCAGTCCCCTGCTGAGCGCAAAAAACACGGTGATCACCCCTCACCTTGCCTGGGCGGCAAAGGAGACCCGTCAACGGTTGATCCAGTGGGCAGCAGAAAATTTGGAATGTTTTTTGCAAGGAAACCCCAAGAACATTGCAAAGTAAAGGAATGATACCATGAAAAAGGTTTTGGTTGCCATGAGCGGCGGCGTGGATTCTTCTGCCGTTGCCGCTATGTTATTGGAACAAGGATATACGGTTGCCGGTGCCACCATGCAGTTATGGCAGCCGGGAGAATATTTTGAAGGAACGGGTGAAGACCCGGTTGCCGCCGCAAGGCAGGTGGCAAAGGAACTGGGGATCACCCATTACGTATTTGATTTGTCAGCGGCTTTCCGCAAGGAAGTGGTTGAACCCTTCATGAGCAGTTATGCCAACGGGCTGACCCCCAACCCCTGCGTGTTTTGCAACCGTGCCATTAAATTCGGCGCATTTTTAGAACGCGCGTTGGAACTGGGGTATGACACCATCGCCACCGGTCATTACGGCAAGATCACCAAGGATGACAGAGGCATTTACCATCTGCATCCTGCCCATTCCGCCAAAGACCAATCCTATGTATTATACCAGATGAATCAGGAAATATTATCCCATCTTATGTTACCGCTGTACGGCGTGGACAAGGATCAGGTGCGGCTGTACGCCAAGCGTGCGGGCATTTCGGTCAGCGACACCCCGGACAGCCAGGAGATCTGCTTTATTCCCGATAAGGATTACGCCGGATTTTTAGAACGGATGGGACTAACCATGCCCACCGGGGATTTTGTGGATCAACAGGGTCACGTGATGGGGGTTCACAAAGGACTGCATCATTACACCGTGGGACAGCGCAAAGGGCTGGGGGCATTTGGTTCTCCCAAATACGTGCTGTCCCTGAACCCGGAGAATAACCAGGTGGTGCTTGGGGAAAACCAGGATCTGTTCGGCAGTGTGCTCACCTGTCACCAGGTCAACTGGCTGTCAGGCAACACACCGGACAGTCCCCTGAGCGCCGGTGTGAAGATTCGCTACTCTGCCCAACCGGCATCGGCGGTCATCACCCCCACCCCCACCGGTGTTACGGTCACCTTTGACACCCCCCAACGGGCCATCACCCCGGGACAATCGGCGGTGTTTTACCGGGACGGGGAACTGATCGGCGGCGGCATCATTACCGGACAAGGAGAGGTGTAACGTGGAACTTCGCTACCAACAACTCCCCCCGGACATTCAACAGGCGATCTTACGGGACAAGGCATCCGGCGAACTGGGCAGTGGGGCTTTTCCCGATGAAGCCGCTCTTCGCCGGGACAGTACGAAAGATAAGCACACCCTGCTTCGTCCCAGTTTTGTACGGGATTGCGAAAAGATCCTTCATTTGCCGGTATACAACCGATACAGCGACAAGACCCAGGTTTTTTCCTTTTACGAAAACGATGACCTGTCCCGACGGGGACTGCACGTGCAACTGGTCTCCCGCATTGCCCGAAACATCGGTCGGCTATTGGGGCTGAATTTGGATCTCATTGAAGCCATTGCCTTGGGACACGATTTGGGGCACACCCCTTTCGGTCACGCAGGTGAACGGTATCTGGATGAGTTGCTCAACCGTCATACCGGGCGGCGTTTTTTTCACAACGTTCATTCGGTCCGGGTGCTGGACGTACTTTACCGGCGAAACGTGAGTTTGCAGGTGTTGGACGGCATTTTGTGTCACAACGGGGAATTTGAACAGCAGGAATACCGACCGGCATCCCACCGCACCTTTGAAGAACTTGACCAAATGATGGAAGGGTGTTACACCAAAGGAGAGGAAGGGGTCAAGCATTTGATCCCTGCCACGCTGGAGGGATGTGTGGTACGCATCAGCGATATGATCGCCTATCTTGGCAAGGATCGGCAGGACGCAGTAACCGCCGGTATTCTTACCGATATGAGCGGCTTTTCTTCCAAGGAGATCGGCACCGACAACAGCGCCATCATCAACAATCTGGTGGTGGACGTTGTGACCCACAGCTACGGCAAAGGGTATATCATGCTCAGCCCCGGGGTTTATGGGGATCTGAAAAGGGCAAAGGAAGAAAACTACCAAACCATCTACCGCAGCAAAAAGGTGGACGAGGGTTACGGACAGGTGGTGGAAGCCATGTTTGGCCAACTGTACGGGCGGTTGCTGGATCACCTGCACACAGGCAACACCAAGTCCCCTATTTTTGCCCATCACATCCGGCATTTACAACAGCACAGCGGCTATTACGACAAGCAGTTTGATTATCTGCAGCAAGACCCCCACCAAATCGTGGTGGACTATCTTGCCAGTATGACCGACCGGTATTTTATGGCAACCTACGCCTTGCTTTTTCCCGATGAACCTTTGCCGGCGTATCAATCTTATTTTCAAGACCTGTAACGATCCATCCAGGATATGTTCAGGACAAAAAAATCCCCTTATGGTATGCCACTACCATAAGGGGTTTTTTGATGGATGTTTATTTAATGGGATTTACGATATTCCGCCAATCCATATCCCCACGTTCCAAACCGTGGATGAGCACCTCGGCGGTGGCGATATTGGTGGCGCAAGGAATATTGTGCACATCACACAGCCGAAGCAGGTTCATTTCGTTGGCTTCGTTGGTGCCGGGATTGATGGGATCACGGAACAACAGCAACAAATCGATCTCTTCACAACCGATACGAGCGGCGATTTGTTGGTCGCCACCTTGTGAACCGCTAAGATATTTTTGAATCTTCAGTCCGGTGGCTTCGGAAATCAATTTCCCGGTGGTAGCGGTAGCGCAAAGGTCGTGACGGCTCAAAATCCCACAATAAGCAATGCAAAATTGAACCATCAGTTCTTTTTTGGAGTCGTGTGCAATCAATGCGATATGCATGCAAATCACCCTTTCAGTATCAGATTATTTCATGATTTTTCTCAGTTTTGGCAACGGTACCTGCTGTCCCGACAAGCGACAAGCAATGCGGACAAGGGCTTTCCCGTAAGGGGCTTTTGGTGAAAACCTGGCATTTGCCTGGTCAGAAAGCACCCGGTCATCCTCCGGCACAATGCCAAGAAGACCTGCGCCTACCCGGTCACAAACACCGTCGATATCCGGCAAGATTTTTTCCCGAACAGCGGCAGGTCGAAACCGATTGATGACCAACCGGATATCCTGGCAACCACCCCTGCGCAACGCCTGGCAGATCACCTCGGCGCCCCGCAAACTCATCCCCTCCGGCTGACAAACCACCAGTGCGGTCAGTTGGGGTAAATGTTCCTCCAGCCGGGTATCAAACCCTGCTGAACGGTCCACCAGAACGTAATCATAGCCGGTGGCAAGGTAGGTAAGCAGTTGTGCCGCCCTTTGCCAGTGAGAAAGTTCCGTTTCCTCCGGCGGTGCCGCCAAAAAATCCGGCGTACCCGCCCCGGGAACGATGGCCTGCTCCGGCGAAACGCTGCCCGACAGCACATCCCCCATGTGATATACTGCCTGATTGCCGTTTTCGGTTAAAAACTCTGCTGCGCAAAGCCCCCAATCGGTATCCGCCAACAACACCCGATAGCCCAGTCCCACCAGACCTCGGCCGATGCCGGCAGCAACGGTGGATTTTCCGGCGCCGCCTTTTCCGGAAACAACCGAAATGATTTTTCCCATGGCGCTCCCTCCGAAAATCAACTTTGCACAACAACATAGATAATTATATCATATTTCTGTATGGTTTGTCAATTCATTTTACCACGTTCTTTGGTTCATGCATCAGGTTATTGCACCAAAGTACCGGTTTGCTGACCGGTATAGCCCTCCCCTTGATAGAAGAAGTAGGCATCAAAAATATCCTGGGTGGGCTGGGCGCATCCCGAACCGTATCCGCCCTTTTCCACCACGGTCACTACGGCGATCTCCGGGTTTTCGTATGGCGCAAAGGCAACGAAAATACCGTTGTTGTATTCCACCCCGTTATCGTACACGGTGGCAGTACCGGTTTTGCCCCCCACCTGAATGGGGTAATCCGCAAAGATACTGGCAACCGAACCCTCGGTGGTAACCGACAGCATCCCCTGCTTTACCACATCGTACACTTCCGCAGAAATCCCGGTGGTGTCCAGCACCTCCGGTTGGGTGGTCTGAATGGTTTTGGTCAGGTCGTAATTGCGGATCTGGTCGATCAAATGGGCACGATACCGTGTACCCCCGTTGGCCAGGGTGGAAATATACACCGCCAACTGCAAGGGGGTAAAGCCGTTATCCGACTGACCGATGGCGGCTTGTAGGGTGTCACCGTCGGTCCAATAGGAGTTGATCGACTCCCGATAGGTTCGACCGGCAAGAATACCGGTGGCTTCGTTTAATTCGATCCCGGTCTCCACGCCAAGACCGTACTTTTTGCAGAAGGTATTCAGTTTGGTAATGCCCAAACGTCTGCCGCACTCATAAAAGAAATAGTTGCAGGACACCTGCAAAGCCCCTACCACGTTCAGCGAACCGTGATAATGCATACAGGAGG
>CAYLYC010000003.1:0-21001 GCA_964387715.1 uncultured Eubacteriales bacterium
TTGACATATATCGCCTAAAGGCGATGTATGCAAAAGCATATCGCAAGGCGTAGCCGCCTTATATCGCTCCCGAAGGGAATATCGCAAATCCCGCAAGGAATTTATATCGCTGCGTGTTATCCGTTAAGGATAACACGCTAACGCATATCGGTGGTTTTTAACGCAATATTGTGCCAAAAGTTCACATTTTAAAGCATACTGTCCTTACGAAACCGTGGCATCAAAAAGGCGGTTTTGTTATAAAAAGCCCATCCTCATTTTTTGTAAAATTGCCCGTTCCCTTCGGGAAACCTGTACCTGGGTCATGCCTAACATACGGGCGGTAACCGTTTGGGTATTGCCCTTAAAATATCGCAGTATGATCAGTTGCCGGTCTTGCTCCGGCAGGGCGGCAAGGGTTTGGCGCAACGCTTCTTTGGTGCAGAAATCCTCTTCACAACTGTCCACCGGGATATCCCACTCATTTTGTTCTCCTTCTTCCGCCCGGGTAAGGGACAGTACCGGCCGGGCAGCACAAAGTGCTTCGGTGATTTGTTCCGGCGAGACCGACAGGGCGTTGGATAGTTCCCAAACGGTGGGTTCTCTGCCCAACCTGCTTTCCAGTGCCGCTGATTCCCGGTTGATCTTCATGGTCAATTCCTTTAGTGAACGGCTGACCTTCACACTGCCCCCGTCCCGGAACAGACGGCGAATCTCCCCTAAGATCACCGGCACGGCATAGGTGGAAAAGCAGTTGCCAAGGGTAGGGTCGAAACCTTGTGCCGCTTTGCACAGACCAAGACAGCCGGCGCCGTACAGATCGTCATATTCGATTCCTTTGCCCATCAGTTTGTGACAGCAGGCGTGTACCAACCCTAAATTTTCTTCGATCAGCGGTTGCGGTTGTAAAACAGTCATCGGTTTTGAATGGTTTTTTCCATGGTGACCACCGTGCCCTTGCCGGGGGTGGAACGGACCCGCAACCGATCGGTAAAGCTTTCCATGACCGCAAAACCCAATCCTGCCCGTTCACTGCCGCCGGTGGTGAACAGAGGTTCCATGGCCTGGGCAACGTTTTCAATGCCGCAGCCCTTGTCCCGGATGCGGATGCGAACCCTGGCTTTGGGTAACAGATCCACGGTTATGTAAATGGGGCCGATGGTGTCCCGATAGGCGTGAACGATACAGTTGGTTACCGCTTCGGAAACCGCCGTTTTGACGTCGTTGATCTCTTCAATGGTTGGGTCTAATTGGCTGACAAAGGAAGCCACCGCTACCCGGGCAAAACTTTCGTTGGTGGAGCGGGATAATAAGGTGATTTTGGTTTGATTGATGGGTTTGTTCATAGTAAAGGATCCCTCCGTTTTCCGTTTCCTTTTTCCAAAACTGCCAGTCGTTCCAAACCGGCAATGCGCATGACCTTGTAAATTTGCGGGGACGTGTTGATGATCTGTAAACTGCCGTCGTTGTAACGGATCTGGCGGTAACGCCCCATCACCAGCCCAATGCCGGAACTGTCCATAAAGGTCACGTCCCGAAAATCCATAATCAGCAATTTTGCATTACCGGCAATCAAATGGGCATCAATGGTTTCCCGCATGGCTACCGCAGAGTGGTGGTCGATTTCGCCTTCTAAAAAGGCGGTGACGGTTTCACCGTCCGATTGAATGTGTACAGGCATAGCGTTCTCCTCCTTTTGATATGTATCATAAACGGCTTGTCCTTCAAAGGAAAGCCCTTTGTGTCGGCACAAAAGCACCGGTTGGGTCGGTTTTTGGTTTCCTTTGTCGCACAACCGGATTTTGTGGGCAAAAAATCGTTTTTGATGGGGGAAAGTTCTTGACATTTTGGTGAAAAAACAGTATAGTGAATGTGTTTACTTCTAATGTTTTTTCGACAAGAATCGCAGAGGTAAAATTTGCTTATAAGGAAAGGGATGCATAAATGTCCGAAAACATCATATCGCTGGAGGAAATTTCGGTTGCCTTTGACGGCGAAACCATTTTGGATCAAATTTCATTGGAAATAAAAGACGGTGAATTTATAACTCTGCTGGGGCCATCCGGTTGCGGCAAAACCACTACCTTGCGTATTTTAGGCGGTTTTGTTGAGCCATCCCAAGGCAGGGTTTATTTTGATGGTACTTGTATCAATGGGGTTCCCCCCTATAAACGGCAGGTGTCCACCATTTTTCAGCGGTATGCTCTGTTTCCTCATTTAAATGTATTTGAAAATATTGCCTTTGGTTTGCGGGTGAGCAAAGTGCCGGAGGAAGAACTGTATGACCGGGTGGAAGAGGTTATCAACCTGGTGAATTTACGGGGCTTTGAAAAGCGGAAGATCAGCGCTTTGTCCGGCGGTCAGCAACAACGGGTCGCCATTGCCCGTGCCATTGTTACCCGTCCCAAAGTGTTGCTTTTGGATGAACCCCTGGCGGCGTTGGATCTGAAACTGCGGAAAGATATGCAGGTTGAACTGAAAAACATTCAAAAAAGTTTGGGGATCACCTTTGTGTTTGTAACCCACGACCAGGAAGAAGCCCTTTCCATGTCCGACCGGGTGGTGGTTATGAACGAAGGGGTTATTCAACAGATCGGTACACCCCAGGATATTTACAATGAGCCGGAGAATGCCTTTGTTGCCGATTTTATCGGTGAAAGCAACATTCTGGACGGCGTGATGCTTCGTGACGGTTTGTGTCGTTTTGCCGGCAAAGAATTTGTTTGTGTTGACGGCGGTTTTGGCAAGAATACCCCGGTGGATGTGGTCATCCGTCCGGAGGATATTCAGGTCACCGCTCCGGCAGACGGGGTTTTGTCCGGTGAGGTAACCGGTTCTACCTTTAAGGGTGTGCATTATGAGGTGATCGTGGACGTTTCCGGCTTTAAATGGATGATCCAAACCACTGCCTGTATCAGCGTGGGCGATCGTATCGGGATGAAGATCGGTCCGGAGGATATCCATATTATGAGAAAATCCCAATACTCCGGTATGTTTGGGGATTACAGCTCCTTTAGTGATGAAATGGACTACATCAGCGATCCGGATGTGGACCTGACACAAGAAGAACCCACAGAAGGAGGCGAGGATCGGGTTGACTAAATCAAGACAATTCGGTCAACGGCTTCTGGCGGCGCCGTATCTTGTGTGGGCGGCAATTTTCATTGTTGTGCCCATGGGGATGGTGCTGTATTATGCTTTTACCGATGCCAACGGTCATTTCACCCTGCAAAATTTTCAGGAGATCCATACCTTTGCCAACACCTTTATGCTGTCCATCTGGATGGGCGCAATCTCCACCCTGATCTGTTTGCTCATTGCCTATCCTTTGGCGTATATCATTTCCCGTATGAGTGAGCGTAAGCAAAGCTTTATGATGGTGCTGGTCATGTTGCCTATGTGGATCAATCTTTTGCTTCGCACGTACGCTTTAATGAAACTGCTGGAGGATACCGGGCTGATCAACAGTCTGATTACGTGGCTGGGTTTTGAGCCCATGCACCTTATCAATACCAAAGGGGCGGTTATTATTGGGATGGTGTACAACTTTATTCCCTATATGATCATGCCCATTTACAACGTTATGAGCCGAATCGACGTTGCTGTACTGGAGGCATCCCGGGATTTGGGCTGTAACAGTTTTCAAACGCTGAAACGGGTGATCTTGCCCTTAAGCGTACCGGGCATCGTGTCCGGTATTACCATGGTGTTCGTTCCGTCGGTGAGCACCTTCTATATTTCCACCAAATTAGGGGGCAGTATTACCCTGATCGGTGATATCATTGAGTACACCTTTAACGGTCAGGCCAACTATAACGTAGGGGCAACCATGTCTTTGATCTTAATGGTTATGATCCTGCTGTGTATGGTGGTTATGAACCAGTTTACCCAAGGGGATGAGGAGGGGATCATTGTATGAAAAAGGTTTCTCCTCTTTCCAAACTGTATCTGGTGATCGTTTTCATTTTGATGTATGCCCCCATTGGTATTCTGATCTTCTTTTCCTTTAACGAAGGCAGTTCCACCAGTGAATTTACCGGCTTTTCCCTGAAATGGTACAGAGCGTTGTTCCAAAACGAGGAAGTATTACAATCTCTGTATAATACCTTGCTGTTGGCAACCACGTCGGCGGTGATCTCCACCGTCCTTGGAACCATGGCGGCGGTGGGCATCCGCAGTTTGAAACGGTGGCAACAACGGTTGGTCAACACGGTGACCAACGTTCCCATGATGAATCCGGATATTGTAACCGGCGTTTCCATGTTGCTGTTGTTCGTGTTTGCCGGTCGGTTGCTGAATACCCAATCGGTGCTGGGCTTTTGGACGTTGCTTTTTGCGCACATCACCTTTAACCTGCCGTACGTGATTTTGTCGGTACAGCCGGTGCTTTCCCGGGTGGACGTTCACCTGTCGGAAGCCGCTCAGGATCTGGGTTGCACCCCTGCTAAAGCATTTTTCAAGGTGGTTTTGCCCTCCATTTCCTCAGGAATCGTTACGGGGTTTATGATGGCGTTCACCTTGTCGGTGGATGACTTTGTTATCAGTTTCTTTACGGCAGGTCCTTCCTTTACCACCTTGCCGTTACAGATCTATTCCATGACCAAAAAACCGGTAAAACCGGATATCAATGCCCTTTCTACCATTATGTTTGTGGCGGTGTTGGCATTGCTGATTTTGATCAATTTGCATGAAGCCAGGCAGGAAAAGAAAGAAAAACCCAAGAAAAGAGGTTCGCACACATGAAGCAATGCAAAAAACTGGCGGCGATGACGGTTGCTTTGATATTGGTGGCCGCAACGGCGTTTTGCTGCCCGGTAGCCGTGGCAGAAGAACAGGTATTGAACGTGTACAACTGGGGCGTTTATATGGATATGGGAAACAAAGAGGACGCGGTTGCTGACCAGGTGGTTCCCATGGATGTAAACGAAGAATTTGAGAAGTGGTATTATAAAACCTACGGCGAAACCATCAAGGTGAATTATTCCACCTATGAGAATAATGAATCCATGTATCAAAAACTGGTTGCCGGCGGTGCGGCATATGATGTTGTTGTTCCTTCGGATTACATGGTAAACCGGCTGATTCAGGAAAACCGGCTGGAAAAACTGGATTTTTCCAACATTCCCAACTACCAGTATGTTGACCAATCCTTCAAAGGGGAAGACTGGCAGTATGACCCCACCCATGAGTACACCGTTCCTTATATGTGGGGGTATGTGGGCATTGTGTATAACACCGCATACGTCACCGGTGCGGTCAATTCCTGGGATGTGTTGTGGGATGAAGCGTATGACGGCAAGATCTTGATGTTCAACAACGCCAGAGATACCTTTGCCATTGCCCTTGCCAAAAATGGATTTGACATCAACACCACCACCTCGGTGGAATGGAAGATCGCCTATGACGATCTGGTGGAACAAAAGCCCTTGGTTCAGGGGTATGTAACCGACGAGATCTTTGAGAAGATGCAAAGCGGTGAGGCCTATCTTGCCCCTTGCTATTACGGGGACTATCTGGTGATGAAAGCCAATGCCGCCGAAGACGTGGACCTTTCCTTTGGCATGATTACCCAGCAGGCGTCCAATAAGTTTGTGGACTCTTTCTGTATTCCCAAAGGTTGCCAGAACAAACTGGCAGCAGAACGGTATATCAATTTTATGTGCAGTTATGCCGCCGGGGTAGCCAATGCCAACTATCTGGGGTATTCCAGCCCCTTGACAACGGTGGAGCAAAACCAAGGCGAATTGTATTATCATTACCGGTATGATCCCGGTGTGTATCCCAGCGATTCGGTACTGTCGGCGTATGACGAGTATTTGTATTTAGGCGAGGGTACGCAGAAGATCATGGATGACTACTGGAAGGATTTGAAAAAATCCGAGGGCAGTTGGATCATGTACGTGGCGCTGGTTGTGGTGGTAGCGGCCGCAATCGTCATTTTGTTGATACGGCGGTCAAAACAGAAAAGAATAGACCGTATGCAACAAAGAGCCAGAGAAAAATTTGATAGGAACCGTAAAAAATAAGATTTCATATAAAAACCCGACCTGCATTGTGCAAGGTCGGGTTTTGCTTTGGGCATACTAAAGATAAATTGGGGTGAAAGGGTGGCACAACATGGGCAAACAAAATGCACAGGATTGGGCCCACAAAAAGCCGGGACAGATCATACCCAAATTGGCATTGCCCACGGTGGTCGCCACCACGGTACAGAACCTATATCCCTTGGCAGACCTTCTTTTTGCCGGCAGGTTGGGACAAACGTCCATTGCCGGTATGGGTACAGCGTATTCGGTGGTGGCTCTGGTTCAAGCCATAGGGTATACCGTGGCGCTGGGCGGCAGTACGTGGGTGTCTTGTTTGTTGGGCAAAGGAGATGAGGAGGGGATCCCCGGTATTTCAGCTACTACGGTGTGGTTGGGTATCATCCTGGGAACGGTATGCGGCGGTGGGGGATGGATCCTTTCTCCCGCACTGTTAACGTTGTTGGGGGCTTCCGGTCAGTCGGCGGCGGCAGGCGTGGCGTATTTGCGGCCTATTTTACTGTCAGCCCCCTTTTTGTGCGGTGGGTTTGGGTTGACCTGTTTGTTGCGAACGGTGGGCAGATCCACCGCCGCTATGGTGGGAATATTGCTTGGCAGCGGCATCAAATGGATGGCAACACCCTTGCTCATGTATGACGCCTCTTTGGGTGCAGCAGGAGCCGGAATTGCCACCTTGTTGGGGCATGGCTTCACCTTTTTGGTGTTGTGGATGGCTTACAGAAAAAGCAGGGACGTTCTGTCGTATTTCCCGGGGCGTATATCCCGTCAACCGGCAGAGTATTGGCAGATCATCCGGTACGGGATCTCCTCCTTGTTTCGCCAGGGAACGGTGGCGGTGGCAAACGGGGTGATGAATCGGGTCGGGTATGGGTTCTCAGAGGGCAGTGTAGCCGCCCTTGCCACCGCCGGACGCATGGCAGGAGTGGTGTATTCGGCGCTGTTGGGTTGGGGGCAGGGTTACCAGCCGGTGGCTGGGTATTACCACGGCAGAGGGGCTAAACCGTCGGTCCGTGCCGGATTTTGGTTTGCGCTGATTACCGGAACGGCGGGAATGGCGGTGCTTGGCGCTGTGACCTGGTGGTTGGCACCCTGGGGCATGACCGTCTTGGGGAAGGGAGATGCCCAAAGTGTGGGCTGGGGTATTTTCTGTTTACGTGCCCAGGCAGTTTGTTTTCCCTTTATCCCCCTTGGTGTGCTCACCAATATCACATATCAGGCGTTAGAGCGGCCATGGATGGCAACCCTACTTGCTTGTTGCCGCCAGGGATTGTGTTTTTTGCCCCTGTTATGGCTGTTGCCCTCTCTATGGGGTGTGCAGGGCTTGCTGGCGGTGCAGGGCGTGGCGGATGGGTTGAGCGCCCTTGTATCTTTACCTGCGATATGGTTTTTGCTATATAAAAAAGGAACCAATGACAAGCATTGATTCCTTTTGCGTTGTAATGAATTAGAATTCAGCCGAACCGGTGGTACGGGGGAAGGGAAGTACTTCCCGAATGTTGGGAACACCGGTAAGGTACATAATGATTCGTTCAAAACCCAAGCCGAAACCGGCGTGTTTTGCGCCGCCGTATTTCCGCAGGTCTAAATACCACCAATAATCCTTTTGATCCAGACCCAGCTCATCCATACGTGCGGTAAGGATATCCAACCGTTCCTCACGTTGGCTGCCCCCGATGATCTCACCAACACCGGGCACTAACAGGTCCATAGCGGCAACGGTTTTGTTGTCATCGTTCAGCCGCATATAGAAGGCCTTGATCTCTTTGGGGTAATTGGTGACAAACAAGGGTTTTTTGAAGATCTGCTCGGTTAAGAACCGTTCATGTTCGGTTTGCAGATCACAACCCCAGTATACCGGGAATTCAAACTGGTCTTTGTGTTGCTCTAAAATTTCAATGGCTTCGGTGTAGGTAACCACGCCAAAATCAGAATCAGCCACAAATTGCAACCGTTCCAACAATCCCTTGTCAAAGAATTGGTTAAAGAACTGCATTTCGTCGGGGCAGGTTGCCAACACGTGGCGGATAATGAAACGAATCATATCTTCCGCAACCTTCATATCTCCGGCCAAATCGCAAAAAGCCATTTCCGGCTCGATCATCCAAAATTCCGCCGCGTGGCGTTGGGTATAACTTTGTTCCGCCCGGAAGGTGGGGCCAAAGGTGTAGACCTTTCCGAATGCCATTGCCATACATTCAGCAGACAACTGACCGGATACGGTAAGGGAGGTGGGTTTGCCGAAGAAATCCTGGCTCCAGTCGATTTGACCATCCTCAGTACGGGGGGGATTTTCCGGATCCAAGGTGGTGACCCGGAACATTTCGCCGGCACCTTCGCAGTCACTGCCGGTAATCAGCGGCGTGTGGGCATACACAAACCCTTGTTGATGGAAAAAGGTGTGGATGGCAAAAGCCACTTCTGAACGAACCCGATACAAAGCGCTAAACGTGTTGGTACGGGGACGCAGGTGGGCGATGGTACGCAAAAATTCCATAGAGTGGCGTTTTTTCTGCAAAGGATAATCGGGGGTGGATGCCCCTTCAACCACAATGGATTTTGCATGAATTTCGAAGGGTTGTCGCATTTCGGGGGTGAGCACCACAGTGCCTTCTACCGTAACGGCAGAACCAACGTTTAGTTTTGCGATCTCTTTGAAGTTATGGACAACGCCGTCCTCAAAAACAATTTGAACTCCCTTAAAACAACTGCCGTCGTTGAGTTCCATAAAACCAATGGTTTTGGAATCCCGTACGGTACGAGCCCAACCGGATACGGTAACCGGGGCATCTGCCATGGTTTCGTACCCTTCATACAAACGGGCTAATTCAATACGCTCCATAGTAATAATATCTCCTTTCAGTTTCTCTTTGAGAAACTGTCATATTCCCCTTTATTATAGTATAAACACGCCCAATATACAACACTTTTTTTACAAAAAAATAGAAGCTCCTTTTGGGAGCTTCTAAATGGTTGTCTATTTTTTGCCTTGTTTTGCTAACCGTTTGGTGCGCCACCATGCCCACAAAGGACTGGAAAGCAAGACCGAGGAATAGAAACCGGCAACCAAGCCCACCGCCATGGGGAATGCAAAGCTGAGGATGGAATCCAATCCGTTGATCTTTGCAATCACGGCAATGGCCACCACCGATACCAAGGTGGTAAGAGAGGTGAAGATGTTGCGGCTTACCGTTTCGTTGACCGAACGGTTCACAATTTCGTTTACGGTCAAACTGGAACCGAATTTTTGCTCGTTTTCACGGATCCGGTCATAAACAACAATGGTGCCGTTGATGGAATAACCCAGAATGGTGAGCACCACAGCGATAAAGTTGTCGTTCAGCGGGATCTGGAAGATCACATAGGTAAGGTAAGCGATCAAAATATCGTGGATCAAAGCAAGGGTTGCAAATACCCCGGCGGAAAAACCGCCGATCTTCCGGAAGCGGATGCCGATATACAAGGTTAAGAACAAACCGCCCAGCACCATGGCAAACAGGCACTTGATAAAGAACCCTTGACCAACGGTGGGTTTTACGCTGTTGGAGGTTACCAGGGTAATGGTGTTATAGGTTGCGGATTTTAGCGTAATACCGGCATCGGGCAGACTGGTCTGCAATGCTTTGGTAATGACCTTGGCATTGTTTTCGTCCATAGTCAGGTCACCGGTAGCGGGTGTAACGGTCAACGTACCGGCGGTTTCATCCAATACCAACGTAACGTCCATCAGATCCTCTTGAGAGGCGGCTTGACCCAACAAAGCGTTTTCAATGTCAGCGGTAACGTCGTCAATATCCACGGTATCGGCTTTGATGTTGTAAACCAATTGAGAGCCGTATTTGGCTACCAGATCACCGTAGATGCTGTCTGCCAATTCGCTGACAGTGTTGGAGGAAAGCAGGGTGTAGGTGGCGGTAACGTCGGTGGCGGTCACGTTGGACAAAGCAGCGGTATAATCGTCTACTTTATCGGCAGAAACCACTTCCACCGGGTCAACCTTTACTTGATTGGCATCTTGGTCGTAATCCACTCTGGTTTCGCAACCAAACACGGTCTGACCGGTGGTTTTCAGGAGATCCTCGTCTGCGGTACCGCTCACTTGGTAGGTTAAAACCGTGGAGGGGATCTGGGTCAGGGTAAAGGTGGCCTGGGTGGTTTCACCCCCCACATCGCTGGAGTAGGCGGAGGTCATTTCGTCCCCCAAATACTGGGTTGCGATCTGGTCGATGCCCGGCTGGTCGGTTTCGCCGGAGAAGGAATAGGTGAAGATGGCGCCGCCTTTGAAGTTGATGTCTAATTCGGTGGGAAGCACAAACACGTTAACCAGCAAACCAATCACTAAAACAGCCGCTGAAATAAGCAGGAACAATTTACGTTTGCCAATGAAATCAAATTGTTTTTTAGTCATTGTTCACACCTCCGTACAAAGCAGGTTTCCGGCAGCACTTAAAGCGGGAAATGCTCTTAAGCAACAGACGGGAAATGCCTACGCCGAAAATGAAGTTGAAGATTACACCGATGAGCAGGGTGTATCCAAAGGAATAAATAGACCCGGTGATGGTGTTGGCAACCGCCAGACCGGGAATGAGTCCGATGGTGTGGTTGTATACCCACATGAAGGGGTACAGAATCTTAGCCCAGATTCCGTTGTACGGTCCGAAGATCCCCATGAGGATGACCGAAATGATCACGTTGGTAACGTTGCCGTCCAAAATGGCAGAGAAGGCGTTGGAGAACCCGGCGCTAATTGCACCGTCCAAGGTCTTTTTGTTGTTTTGCAATTCTTCCTTGATCCGTTCTGCGGTAATCACGTTGGAGTCAACACCCATACCGATGGACAGAATAATACCGGCAATACCGGGAATGGTAAGGGTAAAACTGTTTACACCGGGGAAGAAACCGCTGGTGCAGGCAATAATACCGGCGATTTGACCCAACACGCCGATACAGGCCACTACGCCGGGCAAACGGTAGCGAACCACCATCATCAGGCAGATGACCACAAAGGCAATAATACCGGCGGTGAGCATGACCTGCAGGGATTTTTCACCCATGGTGGGGTTGATGACCCGAATGGTGTCGTCAATGCGCAGGGCGAAGGGGAGAGAACCGGCGTTGATCTTTTCAGCCAATGCCACCGCTTCTTCTGCCGTTTCCATACCGTCAATGGATGCTTGGCCGTTTGTGATGACTTCGTCTACCACGGGAGTAGAGTAACAAACATCGTCCAACCAGATCGAAATGATGTTGCCCACGTTTTCCTGAGTTGCGGCGGCAAATTTCGTGGTACCTTGGTCGGTCAGTTGCAGAGAAACCACGTTTTCACTGGATGACGTATCGTAAGCCGCTTGTGCACTTTCAATGTCCGCTGCGCCTTGCAACACAATTTCACCGCTGGCATCTTCCCCAACACGGAAGGTAACCAGAGCGGTTTCGCCCAGTTCTTCTACTGCGGCGCTGGGATCGTAGTCTGCTTCATCCGATTGCCAGGGGAACCGAACAATGATTTGTTTGTTATCATAGTCGGTGTATACCTCACTGTCGGTGATGTTTTCGTTGACCAGACGGGTTTTGATGATATTTTCCGCAGCTTCCATCTCGTCTGCGGTAATGGCTTCAAATTCTTCGTCAGAAACGTTGGGGGTAAAAACGGCTTCCACGCCGCCTTGAATATCAATACCCCAACGGATATCGCCAGCCCCTTTGACATAAATTTGCTTCATGTCGCCGTAGTAATCGCTTATCCCAAAAAAGGAGAGGTAAGCAAAAACAAATACCAGCAGGGTGACCACAATAAATGTGACTTTGCCTGAACGCTTCATTGGCATTCCCTCCAAAACATTATGTGTGCTAAAAATGCACATTGATAAAGAATATTATAGTATATCCCAGAGAAAAAGTCAACAACATCCCAATAGAAAAAGGAGACGCAAAAAACCGAAGTTCTTTACGTCTCCCCGTTTATTTACATCAACAACATTTTTGCCAGGGCGAAGTAGATGACCAAACTGATGGCGTCTACAATGGTGGTGATCATAGGGCCGGCCATCAAGGCAGGGTCCAGTCCCACCAGTTTTACTGCAATGGGCAGGGTGCACCCGATCACTTTGGCTACCACCACACCGGTCAACATGGCAAGACTCACCACCAGAATGGTGGTAATGGTGTCCACCGGCTGAATACCGATTTGGTTTAAGATCCACATTCTGCCGAAGTTGGCCACCGCCAATGCCACACCGCAGATCAGCGCCACCCAGATCTCCTTCCACAATACCTTGAAATAATCCCGCACACCGATCTCGCCCAGGGCAAGACCGCGGATGATCAGCGTTGAGGTCTGGTTACCTGCGTTACCGCCGGTGCCCATGAGCATGGGAATACAAGCGGTCAGTCCGGTAAACATGGCCAGGGAATCCTCAAAACCGGTGATGATCTGGGCGGTGAAGGTGGAGGTGATCATCAAGATCATCAGCCACAAAATACGGCTTTTGGCGTGGGTAAACACCTTGGTTTTTAGGTAGGTTTCTTCCGACGGCACCACCAAAGCCATTTTTTCCATGTCCTCGGTGTTTTCTTCTTCAATGATATCTACGATATCGTCGATGGTGATGATACCCACAAGACGGTTTTCGTTATCCACCACCGGTACGGTGAGCATGTCGTATTTTCGGGCAAGGTCGGCAACGTTTTCCTGGTCTTCCAAGGTGGTGACCGAAATGATCTGCTGGTCGTTTTCCATGATCTCATGGATATGGGTGTTTTCCTTTTCCAGCAACAGTCTCCGCAAGGGCAATACCCCAATCAAATGGCGGGAACGGTCGATCACATAACAGGTGTAAATGGTTTCTTTATCTACACCGGTGCGGCGGATCTCCGCAATGGCTTGGGCAACCGTAAAATTGCTGTGCAGTTCCACCATTTCGTTGGTCATGATACTACCGGCGGAATTTTCAGGATATTGCAAAAACCGGTTAATGGTAGCCCGGGTTTCCGGTTTGGCGTTGGCAAGTACCCGGCGCACGACCCCTGCAGGGACTTCTTCTAAAAAATCAACCGCATCGTCCACAT
Organism: uncultured Eubacteriales bacterium; assembly: GCA_964387715.1. Taxonomy (GTDB): domain Bacteria; phylum Bacillota; class Clostridia; order Oscillospirales; family Acutalibacteraceae; genus UMGS1484. Next base: position 13,089 of record CAYLYC010000003.1, read on the forward strand.
ACAACTCTTCCACCAGGTATTCCAGTTCCCAGTCGCTGATGGATTGAACGATTTTGGTTTGTTGGTCGTTTTCCAAATAAGCAAAGGTTTCTGCCGCCAATGCTTTGGGTAAAATGCGGAAAACCAAAAGCAACCGCTCATCCTCCAGTTCTCCCATGAATTCAGCAATGTCCACTTCATTCAGTTGGGTCAACTGGCTGCGCAGTTCTTTCATTTGGTTTTGTTCCAATAATTCGTGAAGTTGTTCAAAAAAAATACCATCCATTGGTAACACCTCTTTCTTGTTGATTGGCATAACAACACGGGTGTCCAAAAGGATGGTGAATCATACAGTAAACCTTTGAGGAAACTGCCCCTTTAGCACCTGCGGTATTATGGGATTGCGGCTTTGCGATCTTCGCTGACTACTGTCCAAAGCAGTTCACCTCGTTTATCGTGATTTAATAGTTCTATTATATTCTTTTTATTGTTGGATGTCAACCGAAATTTATTCATTGCATTTTTCCGGGAATTGGAGTATCATAAAAGAGAACGCAAAGGAGGGAATGCAGGTGAACGTACAACAGCAAATGGACCGTTTTTTACAAACCCAGGAGGGCAATGCCACCCTGCTGTTGCACAGTTGTTGCGGCCCCTGTTCCTCCTATGTGCTGGAATACCTTTCCCGGTATTTCAAGATCACCGTTTTGTATTACAACCCCTGTATTCATCCCAAGGAGGAGTTTGAGCATCGTCTGGCCGAACAAAAGCGGCTGATCGAACAGGGTTCGTTTGCATCCCCTGTGCAGTTGTTGGTGCCGCCCTATGAGCCGGAAACCTTTTTCCAGGCGGTTCGGGGTTTTGAAGATTGTCCCGAAGGGGGCGAGCGGTGCCGTATCTGTTTTGACCAACGATTGCGCTATACCGCCAACCTTGCCCGGGAAAAGGGGTTTGACTGGTTTGCCACCACGCTGACTGTCAGTCCTCATAAAAACCAGGTGGTTATCAACCAGGTGGGACAGCAGGCAGGGGAAACCTACTTGCCGTCGGATTTTAAAAAGAAAAACGGCTACAAACGGTCATTGGAACTGTCGAAGGCGTATGGGCTGTATCGTCAGGATTATTGCGGTTGTATTTTTTCCAAACAAAAGGGAGATGAAATTTGTGAAAAAATGCCTGTTGATTATTAACCCCAAAGCGGGGCGTATGACATTAAAAGGAAAACTTTTTGATATTGTGGATGTTTTGTCCCGGCAATATACGGTGACGGTCTGCCCCACCCAAAGGGCGGGTCACGCCGCTCAACTTGCCGCCGGTGCGGCTGCAGCCGGTTATGATGTGGTGGTTTGCGCCGGGGGCGACGGTACGCTGAACGAAACCGTAACCGGTTTGCTTAAAGGGGAATCACCCTTGCCGGTTGGGTATATTCCTGCGGGAAGCACCAACGATTTTGCCTCCGGATTGGGACTTCCCAAAAACCCCATCAAAGCCGCCCAGGCCATTGTGGAGGGTGAGTGCCATCCCCAGGATATCGGCAACTTTAATGGCGAGAGGAAGTTCACCTACATCGCTTCCTTTGGTGCGTTTACCGAAACCTCCTATAACACCAACCAAAACCTGAAAAACGTTCTGGGTCATTTGGCGTATGTGCTGGAAGGGGCAAAAGCGTTGCCCAAGATCAAGGCCATTCCCATGAAGGTGGTGTTTGATGGCAACGAAGTCCAGGGTGAGTATATTTTCGGCTGTGTTGCCAACGCCACCTCTATTGGCGGCGTACTTCGTTTGCAGGACGATTATCTGAATTTTTATGATGGTATTTTTGAGATTCTGTTGATTCGTAAGCCCAAAAATATTGTGGAACTGAACAATATCATCACCCAGTTGGTACGGTATGAATACGACGGGGATCTGGTTCGGCTGTACCGGGGTTCCCGGGTGGAATGTTTGTTTGAAGGTACGCTGGATTGGTCCCTGGACGGTGAACACGTCCCTTCCCGCAGTCATGCGGTAATCGAAAACATTCATCATGGGGTACAATTTATTTATTAACCATAGGGTTTGAAGGAGTTATCATGGGGAAGATCAGTTGGCAAGGAGGGACGCTGTTAGCGCCGGTACCTCCCACGTTAGTAACCTGCGGCAGCGGGGAGGATATCAACGTATTGACGGTCGCCTGGACGGGGATTTTGAACACGAAACCCCCTCGTACCTATATTGCGGTGCGTCCGGAGCGCCACTCCTTTGAAATGATTCGTCAGCAGGGCGCTTTTGTGATCAATCTGCCCACCGCATCCATGGTTCGCGCGGTGGATAAATGCGGCGTGGTCAGCGGAAAACAGGTGAATAAATTTGAAACCTGCGGTTTGACCCCCCAACCGGCAACCAGGGTGACAGCCCCGCTCATTGCCCAATGCCCCCTTTCATTGGAGTGTGTGGTGTGCCAGGAAATCCCCATGGAGACCCACGTGGTTTTTGTGGCAGATATTGTGGCGGTGAACGTGGAGGACACCTTGGTGGATGAAAAAGGAAAACTCCATTTGGACCGAGCGGATCTGTTGGCATACGCCCACGGCGAGTATTTTTCCCTTGGTAAAAAGCTGGGAAAATTCGGCTATTCGGTGCAGAAAAAGAAAAAGGCCCGTAAGCGAAAATAAACCGGGTGATGTGAAAAGAAGAACACCTGACAGATGCATGGTTCTGTCAGGTGTTTTTGCGTTTCAATGATGGTTACCGTTTTGCGTTGAATTCCTCAACCATATCCCGGACGATCTTGATGCGTTCCAGATTGCCGTCAGAGGGAAATTCATCCGAAATCCCCAAGATCAATTGTCCTTCAAACAGATGGAGGATCTGTTGGGTTTGTTTTTTCAGATCTTCAATGGGATAGATATCGGAGAACAGCACCGCCGCCAGACCGTCGATGAGGAAAATCTCATCCCCCAGCGCTTCTTTGATCTGTTCCACCGTTACGTCACCCTGGGGTTTTGGGGTGATGGCTTCAATGCCGTCCAATCCGCAAACCTTGGCGTAGGGAAGAAAGTCCATCACGTCACCATCCCAGTGGGAATGAATAAATTTACCCGCTTTGTGCAATACTTCTCCCCGTTTTTCATATTCGGGAATGATGTATTTTTTAAAAAGGGAAGGGGGCAGGATCTTGCAATGCAGATTGTCGCCATAGTTGATACACTCAATGGGGCAATCGGCCACTGTTTGAATCATTTTCTCCTGTCCTTTGGAAAGAGAGGCGAAAAACGCTTCCATTTCGTCCGGATAATCCATCAGCATATAATGGGTGTTTTCCACGCCGCAAGCGTGAACGGTCATGTATTGCATATTGGGGCGGGGGAGGAACATGGTGGGAATGCCCAAATGACCGATATCTGCCAGTAACCGGTTGTAGGTGTCCATATTAAAGGTGTATTGGGCACTTTCTTCCAAATAGGACCAGATCTCCAGATCTTTTTCATCTTCGATCCACCATTTTACCGGCATTTGCCCGGCGTTGCTGGTATTGGTTTGATAAATGGCGTTGGTTTTGCCCAACGGCGTGACGTAACCAAATTCAGTTTGGGAATCGCTGAGTTTTTTGGAGTAAAATTCCACCTCTTTGGGATAATGCGTCTCCAGACAAGCGTTAAATTCATAAAGCCGTGCCGAGACCCCAAGCGCTTCGTACAGTTGCTTTCGGGACATACCGGTGTAGCCCTCCGGCAGGGATTCGCCCCGATAGATGCGGTCATCATACCAACAGTCGATACGGGGTTGAAATATGGTTTTTCCGCCCCCGTTACCAAATAAGATATCCCGGTTTAGTTTTTGAAAATCCTTCACGGTCGGTCACCTCGTATGATATAGTATATTCCATGGGTGTAACGCCGTCCTATTGATCCATCACCTGTTTGATCAACGAAACGGCATTTTTTTCTCTGGCAATTGCTTCCTGGTCATCGGCAAAGGGTGTTCCTTCTATTTTTCGGATGCAAAAATACAGATTTTCCGGCAAGGGGTGCTCACTCATGGATTGTTGGAGTTTGCTTCCTTTCCAGTTCCAGGCGGTACCGTCCTTATCCGGTAAAAAGTCATAGGTTTCGAACAGTTGCATATTATCCTCGTTCATCAGCCGTTGATAACCGTATTCGTCCACAATGTACAGCATATAATCCGCAGTGCTCACCAGGGTCATGAGTTTTTGTGTGTTTGCATACCCAGCCGTTCCGGCGGTGGTGTTGCTTGAGTCATAGGAAACGTTGTAGACCTCCAAAAGGGTCTCGCCGTTTTGGTCGTAATCCTCACAAAGGGGCTGCAATTCACCGGTCAGGTCCCCAAGGGTGGTATCTAATACGGTGCGGTCACAGTATAGAATACAGGTCAGATCGTAGTCCGGCTGCAAAGCGCATTGGGTCACCGAAACGGTTAAGGCAAATACCAACAACATACCGATGATGGTATGCCATTTATAATGATACCAGTAATTTTCTATCCATTGACCAAAGGTCATTTTGCTGTCGCTTTTCATGGGGAACACCTTACTTTCTATAGGGTTTGAATGCTTACCCTAAGGAATGGTTTTGATGAAAGTGTAACATATTTCATATTCAAAATCAATCTGCTAACAGAAATTTTACAAAAATTTTATTTGACTTTTGGGGGCGGTGAGACTACAATAGACGGAGAAAAAAGGAGGTGATCGATATGATGAATGACGAAATGACATTGCACGATATTGACGTGTCGGATTTTATTAAAACATTGGATTCCTGTAAAGGTGAGGTCTATTTGGAAACGTCTGAAGGAGACGTGTTGAATCTTCGTTCCAAATTGTGCCAACTCATGGGATTGGATAATATTCTGAAAGGCGCAGTGATTTCCGAAGCAACCATTCGTTGCACCCGTCCGGAGGATGAGGAATTGCTGTTCCGGTTTAATCTGTTCAAAGAAGTACCGAAGAAAGACTAAACGCGATAAACATCTTGGAAATGCAATGCAATGTTCCGGGGTGTTTATTTTTTAACCGGATGAGGGGGCAGGGGGTATGGTTTGGTTTGCCTGTTCCTGACCCAACCAAAATGGGCTGAAAAAACATTCCGTTTTTTTACAGCCCATTTGTATTTCCTATTCCGATTGTGCGCGGAACTGCACCGTTCCGGCTTCGTGGTCCATAGCGTCCACAATGGCAAGGGATTCCAGTTGATAGCCCAGATTGCGGATGACTTTTCCCCCGATCTGAAACCCTTTTTCAATGGCGATGCCAATGCCTTCCACCGTGGCACCTGCCGACTCCACGATGGAGATCAAGCCCTGCAAGGCGCAACCGTTGGCAAGAAAGTCGTCAACGATCAGCACCCGGTCGGTGTCATTCAGGAATTTTTTGGAAACCACCACCTGGTTGACGTTTTTGTGGGTAAAGGATTCCACCATGGCTACGTACATTTCCCCGTCCAGATTGATGCTTTTGGATTTTTTGGCAAACACCACCGGCACCTGAAAATACCGGGCAGCGGCACAGGCAATGGCAATACCCGATGCCTCAATGGTGAGGATCTTGGTGATGGGTTTGTCATTGAACCGTCGTTTAAATTCCTCGCCCATCCGGTCCATCAGGTCAATGTCCATCTGGTGATTAAGAAAACTGTCAACCTTCAGCACATTACCGGGCTTCACAATACCGTCTTTCAGGATGCGTTCTTCCAAAAAATTCATAGTGGCACCTCACAATTTGTCTTGTTAAGTCGATTATAGCATATTCAATAAGATTTGTCATCAGTTATTTGTAAAAAAACTCCCCTTACAAATGGGCTTTGTAAGGGGAATTTGTGAATCAAGTGGGGTAGTGTGGCTATTCCTCGATGTTTTCCAATGCAGCTCGCACCGCCGCAATGACAAAAGCAGAAAAGGTGCAATCCTTTCCTTGGATTGCGTTCTCCACCTGCTCAATTACATCGTTGGGGAAACGAATGGTTTTGTTTGTGGTTGGGGGGATGGATGGAATTTTAAAATTACCCATTACAATTACCTCGCAATACATTTGTATTGCTTTTAGTGTAACCATGACTACTAACAAAGTATGCATTGCATTTGCAATGCAATTGTGGTATACTGTCATGGGAGGTGGAAAAATTGGCGGAATTTTGTTTGGAATGTTGGAATAAGATAAACGATACAAAACATACTTCTGACACCGTAATTCTTTCGGAAGAGTTAGATCTGTGCGAGGGATGTTCGCGAATGAAACATGTTGTAATAAAGGAACGCAACGACGATTTTATGGCGATGTATCGAGTTCTTTTCTTACCATTTATCTTGATCGTATGGTTGCTAAAATTACCGTACAGTATTTATAAATACTGTAAGAAAAATAGGATGTGAAAAAACGGGTTGTTTCTTCACATCCTATTTTTTAGTGTTTCAGTTTGTCGTTTTTGGATTCCACTTTTTTCTTACTCCCGTCGGGATATTGAATATAGGTGTTTTCCAAATTGCCAACCAGAGATTGTTTTACGCTGTCAATATATTCCCGGCGCAGAGCGGCTCGTTCTTCCTGCTCTGCGGGCGTGAGTTCCCGTTCTCTGGCCAGACGGGACAGTTCATTGATGCGGTCGATTTTTGTTTGATCCATATTCGTCACCTATTGTGCCAGGGCGGCTTTTAACACGTCCACCCCTTGTTTTAACTGTTCCATAGTGATGTTCAAGGGAGGCAGCAATCGCACCTTGTTTTTGGCTTTCAGCACCAAAACCCCGTTTGCCATACAATCTGCCACCACTTGCGATGCGTCTTTGACCGTTTCAATTCCCATCATCAAGCCCATACCGGTTACCGATCTAACACCGTCTGCACCCGAAAGGGTCTCAAAGAGATAACGGGATTTTTCCTGTACCTCTTGCATCAACCGGTCGTCCAATCGGGAAAGGATGGACAATGCGCCGGCACAGCATACCGGGTTGCCCCCAAAGGTGGAACCGTGAGTGCCGGGGGTGAACACATCCTGCAGTTTTTCAGAAAGCAGGGTAGCACCCAGGGGAAGTCCCCCAGCCAAGCCCTTGGCGGTGGACATCACATCCGGCATAATGCCAAACTGCATATATGCGTATAAACTGCCGGTGCGTCCGTTGCCGGTTTGCACTTCGTCAAAGATCAGTACGATATCCTGATCGTCACACAGCGTTCTTGCCGCCTGAACAAATTCCTTGGTAAGAGGCACAACGCCCCCTTCACCCTGTACCGGTTCCATCATAATGGCGGCGCATTTGTGTTGGGACACAAGTGCCTTCAAAGCGGCAGTATCATTGGCAGGGCAGTAAACAAAGCCGGGTGTCAAGGGTGTGAAATCCTTGTGAAAACCATCCTGTCCTGTGGCGGCAAGGGTGGTGATGGTTCTGCCGTGAAAACTGTTTTGCAGGGTGATGATGGTGTAATGATCCTCCCCTTTTTTGTTTGCGGCATACAGCCGGGCGGCTTTGATGGCACATTCATTGGCTTCTGCCCCGGAGTTGGAAAAGAACACCTTTTTCATGCCGGTTTTTTCGCACAGCATTTGCGCCAGTTGGATGCAGGGATCGGTGTAATACAGGTTGGAAATATGTTGCAGTGTATTCAGTTGTTTGGTAACCGCTTCTGCCCAAACAGGGTCAGCGGCGCCAAAGGTGTTCACCGCAATACCGCTGCCCAGGTCAATATATTCTTTTCCGGTGTTGTCGGTTAAAACAGCCCCTTTTCCGCTTACGATCTCCAAAGGGAACCGGGCGTAAGTACCGGCAATATATTCTTTGTCTAATTGTTTCATATCCATGGGATTCACCTTATTTTTCTTTTACTACCATAGTTCCGGCACCTTCGTCGGTCAAGGTTTCCATCAGCAGAGCATGGGGAATACGGCCGTCTAAAATGGTGACCCGTTCTACCCCTTCAATAATGGCTTCAATGCAACATTC
>CAYLYC010000004.1:0-19884 GCA_964387715.1 uncultured Eubacteriales bacterium
GATGAGCAGGATTCCCGCCAGGCCCAGGATCAAGAGTATATTCTTTTTGCCTAATTTTTTTATAATATTGGTCCAAATTTCCTTATTCATCTTCCGTTTCTCCGCCTATTACTACAATATCACAGGTCACCCGTTTTGCCAGTTGGGTTTCCAACGCAAGTTGCTGGGAAGGGGTCATATTGCCCTCTACCCGAACCAATTGCACCATAATCTGTTCCTCCTGCTGTGACACCTCCGCTTGTACATGGGTCAGGGTGATGCCCAACGACCGGGCAACCTCTTCTACCGTGGCAACCGTTTCTTCCCGGGCGGCTTCCAACGCCATGTCTGCCAACGTTCCTTCTGCAATGACCGGCGTGAATGTTTCCAGAGAAAAGTCCGCCACCCAATTCCATTCCATTGCTGAAAAGAATGGGGTTGCAACGCAAACCAGCACAAACACACCGGTAAACATACTCATGGACTTTGCCATTTTTCCGGTGGGCGCCAACATTCGGCAAAGGCCGGCGGCAATACACACAAGGCACAGGGTAAGCAATCCCTTTCCTACTGTTTCCATCTTATCCTCCCGCCATCATCAGCACCGACAGACAAACCACATATACCACCAGACAACTGATCAGAATGCTAAACAGAAGATTGATTCCTTCTCCCATGGTTTGCAACAATCCGGCAAGGGATTGGTTACCCATCACCTGGGCAAAGGACACAAGCAGTATATTTGCCACCCGCCACAACAACAACTCCAACACCACCGGCAACGCCATGACAGCCACCACGCCCAGTCCCAACACACCGCCGCCGGTTTTCAGCAAAGAAAAGCATCCTTGTAACGTTGCCATGGACTCGGAAATCGCCCCACCGATCACCGGGACCATGTTGCCGATAAAATATCGGGTGGTACGTTGCGCCATGGAGTCGCCTGCGGCATTGATGATACCGGTTAAACTCAGCACACCGGTAAATACCGTAACCAAAATTCCCAGCATCCAGGTAACGGTTTTTTTCACAGCCGAAGAAAAGCCCACCGGATTCACCCCGGCAAGGGTACATTCGCTGACTGCAAGTGCCTGGAACATTCCCACCAAGGGAACCATAACCCCTTTTGCCAAATGCACCAACACCTGGCAACACCCAAACACCAGGGTACAAGAACCGCCGGCTGTGAGGGTTTTGCCTGAAAGAATCAGCATACCTGCATATACCGGAACAAACGCCAACATAAAACCGCCCATTCCCTGAAGCGTCGATGCGGTTTTGGACAAGGTATATCCTGCGGGTATCACATACGCCGCTGTCATGCCAAGCCCGGCAAAAAAGGTGACCGTACCGCTCATAGAGGGCTGTTTTTCCGGAAGGATGGTATCCATTAGACCGCAAAGGAGGAGAACACCGATGCCCATTCCCAATGCAGACAGGGGATTCTTTACACTTTGGGATACAATCTCCCCCAAGGTTTTCAAAACGCCGGAGAAATTCAACCCCTCTCCGGCAAACAAACCCTCCGGGTCAATGCCCCATTGCTCCAGGGTTTCCTGCACATCATGGGACAGCGAATGATACAATTCTTCCAAACCACTGCCGGTATAGGTCTCCTGCATGACGGTATCCGGTTCGGTTTGAGCGCCAACCGGAAGGGTAAACAACAAACAAAAACAAATTACAATTCCAATTTTTTTCATGTCGACACCAATTTGACAACCGTTTCTACCACTTGCCTGACCATGGGTAAGGACAGCCCCAGCACGATCATCTTTCCCGAAAGTTCCACATATCCTGCCAACGCCGTTTCACCGGCATCCCGGCATAGATCGCCGGCAAACTGACACAGATAGCAAATTCCCAACGCTTTTAGTAAAAGGGAGAAAAAGGTCATGTCGATTTGCGAGAGGGACAACAATTCCTTTACCGATGCCACCAAGGGTTGCAACCGGGCAAGACAGCCCAGCAACAATACCCCACCGCCGGTTAAGGATACGGCCAGTCCTACCGAAGGATTGTATTGCCGTAAGATCCGCCCCGCCGCCACCGTTACCAAGGCGACCCCTAAAACCGCTCCGATACTCATAAGCCAAACACATCTTTGATGGTATCAAACAGTTCTGCAATTTGCTGAACCAACATAAGCAATACCACGATCAGCCCTGCCAAGGTGGTCATCAACGCCTGTTCTTCTCTGCCGGAACGCACCAGTAATTGTCCCAGCACCGCAACGATAATGCCGATTGCGGCAATTTTGAAAATCAGATCCACTTCCATGGTTTCACATCCTTGTTATATTAGCAACAAGGCAATTCCTATGGAACCAAACATCCATAGCCGCCCCATTAGTTTTCCTTTTGTACGATACTGTTCCCTGCTGTTTTCAAGAAAGTCGGTGAATTGCCTCCGATACCGAAGGCAATGGGCCAGTTGACCTTCCAGGTCGGTGGTGCCCAGACCGGCTTCGAACCCATGGAGTTGAAGCAACTCATCAGCAGACAGACCGCACGTTTCTGCCATTGTTTCAAACCAACCGGATAGGGTTTCCGGCGGTTGTGGTGCGCCGCCGATTTGGCAATACTGCCGCCAAACTTTATCCGGGGGATCGGCGGTACAACGAAAGGTGTTTTCAAAAAAGCAGGTAAGGTCCACCGTTTGTTGCCAAAATTCCGTTCGTTTTTTATAACGGCTGGTTATCTGGACACCGTACAGGTTCATGGCAATGCCCACCAGCAAAATTCCCATCCATTTCATATAGCCATTCTTCCGTTCTTATACTTCGTTCCACCGTTGGCGGCTGACCGCAACGCAAAAACACCAGATGATGAAACACGCCTGTTCGCAGCAACTCCATGACCCAGGTTTTTTGCATCAGTTCGCCGGAGGTGGAAGCGTGTACCGATGCCATGACCCTCACACCGGCGTGTAAACAATTCCATAAGCCATGGGCATCCCTGCGAGAACCGATCTCATCGCAGATCACCACCTGGGGAGACAAACTGCGAACTGCCATTTCCATACCCTGTTCTTTGGAAAAGCCGTTGAGCACGTCGGTATTGATCCCCACATCGTTTTGAGGAATGCCATCCCACATTGCCGCCAGTTCTCCCCGTTCATCCAACAGAACCACCTTTTTACCGGGTTTGGTCTCTCCGGCAATTCGACGAGCCATATCCCGAAGCAAGGTGGTTTTTCCGCTTCCCGGACCACCCACCAGCAATACGCTTGTTTCCAACACCGACGGCGGCAAAGACACCGAACACCCGGGCACTTGTCTGGCAATGCGCAAATTGATGGAAGACAACTCTTTCATGGAGGTGATCTCCCCCTCCCGTTCCACCACCGTTGCCGCCAATCCTGCCCGATGTCCGCCCCGAAGGGTCAGATACCCTTTGGTGATTTCCCGCTGATGGGTATGAACCGAGTATCCACACATACTTCGGAAGGTCTGCTCCAAACATTCATAAGAGCATATCAACGGTCCACCGCTGTTTTGCGGCCAAAGGCGACCGTCCTCACCAATACAATGGCTTTGATTGCCCATCACCAATACCACCGGTTTTCCCGCCCGCAAGCGGATCTCATGCACCTGTTCTTTATGGGCGGACGCCAACAGCATCAGCGGTTGACGCAACATGGGGGTAATAAACGCGACTGCTTGGTCATATCGATTATCCTGCACCTTCATTTCAACTCCTAACGCTACATCTTATGAAAGTTTGTCCCCAGATATGCCTACAGGAACAAACGAACCCCCACACCGCTCAATACCGCCGCTGTAAAATCGGCGCACAAAGCCACTGGCAAGGTATGGCGATGCTGGTTCACGCCAACTGAACCGTAATATACGGTGATGGCATAAAAGGTGGTTTCCCCTGAACCGCAAATCACCGATGCGATTTGTCCGATGGTACTTTCCGCCCCATAACGACTGAACAGATCGGTGAGTACCGCAGTGGCTCCCCCGCCGGAAATGGGATGGATCAACACAAGGGGAACCACCTCCCCCGGTAACCCCAACCACTCTGCTACCGGTGTGAGCAATCCGGTAAGCAGATCCAAAGCGCCGGATGCCTTAAACATAGAAACCGCCGTTATAAGTCCCACCAAGGTGGGCAACAGTTTTACCATGGTTTTTATACCCTCTCCGGCGCCGGACAAAAAACAATCGAACACCGCAACACGCTGAACCATGGCATAAACCAAAATGAAACCCATCAAAACCGGTAAGATGGTATTGCCAAGATCGGTCATCCTATCACCCGATCCCTTCGGTTGAGCAGACGAACCAATACAATGGCCAAGATGGCCGCCAGACCGGAAGCAAACCAGACCGGCAGCAGAATATCCATGGGTTTTTCCGCTCCGAACCGGGAGCGCAACACCGCCAGACTAGTGGGAATGAGCTGTAAAGACACCGAATTGACCACCACAAAGGTGACCATACTGTTACTGGCTCGGGAACCTCCTCCATTGATGCGGTTTAACTCTTCCATTGCCTTGAGTCCCAAAGGCGTTGCGCTGTTTCCCAGTCCCAGAATATTTGCCGCCATGTTCATAGCAATGGCGCTCATCGCCTTTTGCTGTCCTTTCAATTCCGGATACAGCCATCGAATGACTGGAGACAGGCATCTACCAAATGCTTCTGACAAGCCGGAGCGTTCCATCACCCCAACCAATCCGCCCCATAACACCAGCATACTAAGCAAGGTGAGGCATAGTTCCACCGCCTGACTGCTTCCGGTAAAAATGGCATCGCAAACCCCGGACATACGGCCGGTAACCAAGCCGCAAATGACCGAAACCACCATCATACCGCCCCACACGTAATTCATCATGGTTATCACCTCAGATATACCTATGTGACGGCGTAACGGTTTATGCAAAACAAAAACCGTGGCATTTGAGCCACGGTTTCATTCAAATTCAATATAAGGTTTGATGTTTTCCAGTATGGTTTCGCCGATTCCTTCCACCGCAAGTAACTCCTCGGGTTGAGAAAAGAACCCGTTTTGTGTGCGGTATTCCACAATGCGATCTGCCAACACAGGACCAATACCAGGCAAGGTATCCAGGGTCTCGGCATTGGCGGTGTTCACATTTACGGGTTTGATGATAACCGAAGCATGGGAAACGCCGTCACCCGTTTCGGATATCACCGCCGAAGCAACATCCGGCTGTACCGCGCCAAAACCAAACCAACCGAAGGTCATGACCATACAGCAAAACACAATGACGGTTAATGCCATGATCGCCAGGATCAGCAAAAGCGGCCGATCACTTTGTTGCTTCATACGCTTCACGCACCGCTCTCGCCAATTGATCCGCACAGGAAGTGGGCTTCATACCGCAGGTATTCCCTTTGCATTTGGCTTCGATTTCATCTACGGTCCATCCATCCACCAACCGGGCAATGGCTTTTAAATTGCCGTTACAGCCGCCGGTAAAGTGAATATCGGTAATCACATCCCCATTGATATCAAACTGGATTTTGGATGAACAGGTAAATTTGGTAATATATGTATATTGCATACGTCTCTCTCCTTTACCGGTTTATCATAACGGATTTTCAGGGAAATATCAAGGTTTTTTCCACAAAAAAACGGTGCAGAGGTTTTCCGCACCGTTTGAATCATTTGATCTTATACGAAGTATGCTTCTTCCACAGGGAAATATTCCCGGCTGCCCACGGCATATTGAAGGATGTACAGGGCATCTACTGCATTCACGAACCCGTCGCCATCCACATCACCGCAGGTGAACTGATAATCGTCCAACTCCTCTTTGCCAACCGCATATTTCAGCACCATCAAGGCATCCCCTGCATCCACGGAATAGTCATCGTTCAGGTCGCCGTAAAAATAGAACTGTTCACCAGAATATAAATAGGAATCGTATTCCTCTAATAACGCATAATTCGCCAATTCAATGGTGACATCGACCTCAACGTTGTATATCAGCAGAGAGATCATTTCCCAAATGGCATCGGAAATGGGTTGGGCAACCAACGACATCTTCAAAGGGGAATAGGTTTGCACCGCTTCCACGTCGCAGTTGGTCTCGATGGCTTCATCAATGGCAATGAGCATAGCATCCCGATTGGCTTCCAAAAAGGTGTTGAACTGCTCATTTAGAGCAACAAGACGGGCGGCTTCGTCGGCAGGCAGGTCAGCCAAGGTAATCATACCCTCTGCCGTCTCATCATCCAGCATCATGCTGTCACGGATGGCAACAAATTGTGTGCCGGCTTCCCAAATATTATCCATTGTAAACTCATCGGGAATTTGTGCCAACATTTTGCAACATTCTTCCACCTGAATGGCTTTTACCTCTTCATCAGACAAAGTGGAAAGATATCCGTACAAACGGATGATAACATACCAATAGTCACTCATCAGTTGTTCCATCATCAATTGGCCTTGGGTAGAGCCGTACTCATCCTCCGGATCAACGGGGGTATAAACAGCAACCGCATCCATTTCATAGGTGAAGTCCGTGGCGGTTGCCATTCGTTCAAACCAGGCCATGTGTTGGGCGTAATTGTCTCCAGTCGTCACTTCGCTTGGCATACCGTCCCGCACGGTAATCATTGCCAGTTGCAAATACGCCATGAACACGTCTTCATAACCGTCCAGCGCCATCATTTCGTCCTCCGGTAATTCCGCCAAAGCATACACCGCCCCTTTCACTTGAGCGACCGCTTCATCATAACCCGGATCTGCAGGAGAAGTGAAGCCAGACACGTCCGGAAGGTTGGCAATGGCAGTTTGCGCTGTTTCGGCAGGGGTTGCCGCAAAGGCCACAGAGCCCGTTGACAACACCAGACAAAAAACCAGCATGAAGGCAATTCGTTTTATCATGGATTGTTCCTCCTAAAAATAATACACGTTATATGCAGTATCAAATTCAATCGGGAAATAGTACCGCTTTTCCACCGCATATTGCAAAATATACAAGGCGTCCACCGCATCCACCGTATCGTTTCCGTCCACGTCGGCGGCAAGTTTTTCCTCTTCGTACAGGTCAAGTTTTCCCACCGCCGCTTGTAGCGCCCACAAAGCATCCCCGGCATCCACCTTACCGTCACCGGTAATATCGCCGTATACCACGTCCGCCGCATATACGGCATCACGGTATTGGCCAAACAGATCGTAGTTACCGATGGAAGCAATCACACGGTCATAATAGCCGTATGCTGAGTACAGATGGCTGATCTTGCGCTCGATATCCGTCATCACTTCATTGCTGATGATCCGCCGCATCAGTCGAGACACACCGTGCAGTGCCTGGAAATCGCAGGATGTCATAATCATTTCATCCAGGGCGATGTACAGATCGTCCTCGTGGTTCTGGGGAAAATCCAGGTACAGTTCCCGCAAAGCCAGATATTGCTGGTAATCCGCCGGATCTAAAATCTCGTAGGTATAGGGGCGGAATTGATAATCGGTATATCGTTGGAACTCGTCAAAATCCAAGGCGTATTCCCAATAGGTCTCCACATCGGTGGGAGTGGGATAACGGGAAAGTTCATTGTTGAACTGCTGTCTGATCCGGGCGACGGTTTCCTCATCGGTGAGCATGGTTTCATACGCCGCCAGACGAATGGAAATATCATAAATATCGTTTTGCAGATCGCCCCAGATCAAGCCGCCTTCGGTCGTTCTTTGTGCGATGAAGGGTCTTTGAGCGGTTTTGGTATAAACACAAAGTTCATCCAAATACCAATATTCCTCCAACGCCGCCATTGCTTGTTGATACCAGGCGTAATCCTGCCAGTAGGTTTGAGAGGTGGGAACTTGGGTGGGCAACCCGGTGCGCAATTTCACATCCACAAACTGAATGTATGTGAGAATGGCATCTTCATAGCCCGTGACCGAAAGCATTTCATACTCTTTCAGCGAAATCAGGTCAAAGGCCACCGATTCCACTTGTGCAAACGCCTCATCGAAACCCTGGGCGTTCCCATCGGCAAATGCAGAATGATCCGGTAACTGTGTAATCGCGGATTCAAGTTGGTCATACGACTGCTCTTGCGCCAAAACCATGGTACAAACGGAAAAAACAATCGTTACAGCCAAGAATAAAGATATCAATTTTTTCATAGGATCGCCCCCTTATCAATTCTATTCTTATTATAATTTTTATTCCATTTTCTGTCAATATAAAAGGGGGTTACAATGCTGTTACCTTGGTTACAGTTTTGTTATCCTGTTACAAATTTGTAACATTGTAAAAACAAAAAGGCAGTACGGAAAAACCATACTGCCTTGCGTAAGTAATATTGGAAAATATGCTTACCGTTGGTCGAAGATACCCATAATGTCGGAGTAATCGTCGTCACTACCGGTGGTGCTGAGGATATCGCCCAGATCAGAACCGGTGGATTTCCGACGGGAATCGTTTTCGCTGGCAGCACCGGTGGCGATAACAGTAACACGGATCTCGTCTTCCAAAGATTCATCGATTTGAGCACCCCAGATGATGTTAGCATCTTCATGAGCGGCTTCGGCAACGATTTGAGAAGCAGTGGTAACTTCTTCCAAACCGATGTCGGGAGAACCGGTGATGTTGATGATAACACCGCGAGCGCCTTTCATGGAGGTTTCGATCAACTTGCTGGTGATAGCGGTATTGGCAGCAATTTCTGCCTTGTCTTTACCGGTGGCATAGCCAACACCCATGTGAGCATAGCCAGCGTCCTTCATGATGGCGGTAACGTCGGCAAAGTCCAGGTTAACCAGCGAGGGGATAGAAATCAATTCGGAAATGCTTTGTACGCCTTGACGGAGAACGTCGTCAGCGATATTGAAAGCGTTGGTCAAGGTGATCTTTTGTTCAGAAACAAATTGCAACCGTTCGTTGGGGATAACCACCAAGCTATCCACGTGTTCACGCAATGCGGAAATACCGATTTCGGCTTGTTCCATACGGCGTTTGCCTTCAAAAGCAAAGGGTTTGGTAACAATACCCACGGTCAAAATGCCCATTTCTTTGGCAATTTGAGCAACAATGGGAGCAGCGCCGGTACCGGTACCGCCGCCCATACCGCTGGTGATGAACACCATGTCAGCGGTCTTCAGTGCTTCCACGATAGAATCCTTGGATTCTTCAGCGGCTCTGGCACCAACATCCGGGTTTGCGCCTGCGCCTTTACCCTGGGTAACTTTTTCACCGATTTGAATTTTCATATCGGCTTTAGAATTATAAAGAGCCATGTTATCGGTATTGATTGCAATAAATTCAACACCTTTTACGCCGGCAGCAACCATACGGTTAACAGCGTTACCGCCGCCGCCACCAACACCGACTACTTTAATTTGAACAACATTGGAATATTCTTGTGCGAGTTCCATTATCCTTAACCTCCTGCAATATTTATACATCCTGAGAATTTACATGATTATTCCTATAAAGTGTATCATGAATTCCTCGAAATTTCAACTGTATTTTTAAGATTTTTTCGGTTTTATTCCAGTTTTTTTGCTAAAAAAACCGTCATTTCCCTATTTATTTCTCCGACACGTCGGTTTGGGTCACGTTTGACTGGGAAAAATCCTGAATCACACCGGGTAAAAAGCCGCCCTTATCCCCTGTTACCAAGCCGGAAAGATCCAGCGTACCGGAAACTGTCTCATCCTTGCTGATGGCCATACCAAACTGAAGTTTATAGCCGAGATTATTGATATTGCCCAGTTCCCAGACGTGGCGGTCCTGATACATGATGCGAATATTTTCCAAGTCCCGCAGATCGATTTGCGTTATCCCTTCCAGGGACTGTGCCGCAAACTCTTTGAGCAAAGTATCCAACGCTTCTTTTTGGGTTTGATCCGTAATGGTCAGTTCTTCTCCCACACCGGCGGCGGTGACCGAAACCCCATACACGCACACGCCCTGTGGCTCGGTTGCTTTGGCTTCGATCAATTCATACCGGTCGGTGGCGAGAATATAGTATTTTCCGGAAGGGAAAGACAACGTGGGGCCTTTTTCCACCACGGTGATGATGACGGCGGTGGGTAATTTGCGTTGCAACGTAACCTCATACACATAAGGGCAACCGGCTCGGATCTTGGACTGGATCCCTTTACTGCCAAGGGCTAAAATGTTATCCCCTTGTTCAATGCCGGATGCGGCAATGATCTCTTTTGCGGTATACCGTTCATTTCCTTGCACCGTAATGGTTTTCACCGGAAACAAAAAGGTAAACACGCTGATCAAAACCACGCCCAGAAGCAGAAGCGATGCCATAAACAGCATCATGCCGCCCCGTTTTTTACGCTTCTTTTTTGCTTTTACAGAACTATCCTGTCTGGCTCTGCGCCGTTGTTCCTCCCGACGGCGGCGCATTTCCATTTCTCTTTGATCTCGTTCCATTGTTTTCATCCTTTTATGTTAAGTCCAACGAATATCAGCGCCTAATTGCGCCAGATCCGTTACAATATCTTCATAACCACGGTTAATAAAATGGGTGTTATCCACCGTGGTGGTGCCATGAGCGGCAAGTCCTGCCAACACAAGCGCCGCCCCTCCCCGCAGATCGGATGCGCTCACGTAAGCACCAGACAGATCACTGCCTCCTTCCACCACCGCCATGCGGCCTTCTACCTTGATCTTTGCCCCAAGGCGCATGAGTTGATGGGCGTGTTGAAAGCGATTCTCGAATATATTTTCCACAAAGATACTGGTACCTTTTGCCACCGTGGCTAACGCCATCATAGGTGGTTGGGCATCGGTGGGAAAACCGGGATAATAGCCGGTAATGATCTGTTTTAAGGGTTGAAGGGTTTCCGGTGCATGAAGTCGCAGGGTGGATGCACCCACCCAAAGACGGCATCCGCATTGGCGAAAGAAAGGCAATGTGGGATAAATATCCTGGGGAATCACCTCCGCCAGTTCTCCCTCTCCGCCGGTCATTGCCACCGCCGCCATATAGGTGGTTGCGACGATACGGTCGGGCATCACCCGATGTTCACAACCGGTAAGACGGTCCACGCCGTGAATCACGATGGTACCTTCTCCGCTTCCCAAAACTTTGCCGCCGCAACGGTTGATAAAATCAGCCAGATCCCTGATCTCCGGTTCACGGGCCGCATTGCGAATGACCGTAACCCCCCGGGCGGTAGCCGCGGCAATCATAATATTTTCGGTAGCGCCAACACTTGGAATGGGCAACACGATCTCTGCCCCCAAAAACCGTTTTTGAGGCAAAGAACAAAACAATTGCCCATGGGATTCGGTAATTTCCGCTCCCATTTGTGACAAGGCATTTAAGTGCAGATCAATTGGGCGAGGCCCCAACTCACAACCGCCGGGAAAAGACAGCACCGTTTGAGAACAACGGGCAAGAATGGCGGCTAAAAACACAATGGATGACCGCATTTCCCGCATCAGTTCATCCGGAATGGTATGGCAATTCACCGTGGTAGGGTCTACTGTCAGGGTATGACCTTCCCATTTGGTTTTGCAACCCAGATGTTCTAAAATTTTCAAACAGGCGTCCACATCGGATATGGAAGGACAATTATGTATGATGCATTGTGTTGTACATAGTAATCCTGCCGACAAAATCGGCAACACACTGTTTTTGGCGCCCTGAACGGTCACCCTGCCGGATAAACGACGGTTTCCCTGCACCGTAATGGTTGACATACGCCCCGCTTCCTTTCAGTCCATACAAAGTCATTGTATTGCCAGTGTATGAAAAGAAAGGCGTTGGGTTACAAAAGTTTCATCAGAGCACGATAAATTCGCTCGTTGGCATCATGATAAGCAGTCGTTTTTGCTTTCTCACCCATAGCCCGGAGGGTTATCGGGTCAGCCAACAGATCCTGCACCGTTTTGGTGAGCAGGTCGCCGGTCAGTTCTTTTTCTTCCAGCACCACAGCGGCACCGGATTGTGCCAAGGACATGGCATTGTGGTACTGATGATTTTCTGCCACATAGGGAGAAGGAATCAGCACGGATGCTTTTCCCTGCACACCGATCTCACTCAAGGTGATGGCGCCGGCACGGCCAATGACCAAATCTGCCGCAGCCATGCAAAGGTCCATATCGTGAATGTATTCGGTCATACGAATCAAGGGGGCACGGGACAGATCCACACCTGCTTCTTTCACAAGATCCGGCATCCATTGTGCCGCTTGTGCACCGGTGGCGTGATAGTGATAAACCGTGCCTTTATTCCAATGCCACGCCATGACCTGCGCCACCGCGCGATTGATGCAATCCGCACCTAAACTGCCGCCAAAGGAAAGAATAAAAGGTCGGTCGTTATCGATCCCCAGTTTTTCTCTTGCCTTTTCTCTGGTCATTTTCAGCATAGAGGGCCGCACCGGATTGCCGGTGACGATATAGTGCCGTTCAGGCAAATGTTTCATGGCCGCCGGCATAGCAAGCATAACCAAGTCCACCGATTTCACCAGCATTTTTGTGGTCAAACCGGGAAAGGCGTTTTGCTCATGAATGGCGGTTTTGACCCCCATTTGATGTGCTTTTCTCACCACCGGGCCGCTGACGTAACCGCCCATTCCCACAACCAGATCCGGTTGAAACCGTTTGATGATCTTTGCCGATTCAAAACTGGAAGTAACGGCTTTTGCGGCGGCAGATACATTACGTGCCACGTTTTTTACCGTAAGTTTTCTTTGAAAACCGGAAACGTGGATGGGGTAAAAATCATAACCGGCCTGAGACACCAACTTTGCCTCCATGCCGGTTGGATTGCCGACAAACGCAATTTCGGCATCGGGATGATATTCTTTTATGGTACCAGCCGCCGCCAATGCAGGATTGATATGGCCGCCGGTACCACCGCAAGCAAACAGAATTTTCATATCTTTCACCTTTTCTTCACAATACTGCTTCTGGATACCGATAACACGATCCCCATTTGCCCAAGCAACATCAAAAGCGACGTACCGCCGTAGCTAAAGAAGGGTAAACTGATACCGGTGTTGGGGATGGTATTGGTAACAACCAAAATATTCAAGGCCGTTTGCAAACCGATCTGGAAAATGATCCCCATGGCAAGTAAAGCGCCAAAACGGTCGGGAGCACGCATGGCAATGGAAACGCCACGCCAGATCAGAATACCGAATCCACACAAAATGCAAAGGGCCCCAATGAGTCCCAATTCCTCACAAACAATGGAAAAGATAAAGTCGTTATGGGGTTCGGGAACCCACAGATATTTTTGACGGGAATTGCCCAGTCCCCTGCCCCACAGTCCGCCGGAACCGATGGCAAGTAAGGATTGGATGGTTTGATACCCTTTACCGGTGGCATCCGACCAGGGATCCAGCCAATATTGGAAACGGCCCAAGGCGTAATCCACCGTGCCAGTCAATACAACAATGGCAACGCCAATGATTCCCACACCGCCAACCAGTGCCATGTGTTTTAATTTGATTCCTCCGACGATCATCAGAATCACACCAATCAAAAACACCAGAATGGTGGCAGAAAGATGGGGTTCTAATACCAACAGCACACATACGGCGCCCAGCAGGGCGAAGAACATAACGATTCCGTATTTAAACTCTTGCATTCGTTTGTAGTTTTTTGAAATCAAGTAGGAAAACAGCAAGATAATAGCAAATTTTGCCACTTCGGACGGTTGGAATGAAAACCCACCGACGGCGATCCAGCGTTTGTAATCAAAATCCTCCGACATAGGCGGTAACACCAATACGAGAAGCAACATACCGATGGAAACACCATATAAGATCTGGGGGATATGGAACTTTGCCAACCAATGGTAGTCAACAAAGGAAATGCCGATCATTGCCAAAACGCCGATCACGGCAAATATGGCCTGACGAACAATAAACTGATAACTGTTTCCGTAATTATAGTAGGCAAAGGCGTAACTGGCAGAAAACAGCATGATCAGCCCAACCGTAAGCAAACAGATCACACAGACAAAAAACACCATATCCATTTTACCGCGTACCATATGCGGCTTGGTTTGGGTGTTTTTTTGGATGTTCGCATTTTGTCCCGATTCCATTGTTCTGCCTCCTTTACCGTTAATATCAATCAATCCAAATTAAGTTAAGTACACAAGCAATCCTGCTAAAACACAGCCCACAAGGGTAACAAGAGAGAAAACCACAACGATCTTATTTTCTCCCCATCCGCACATTTCAAAATGATGATGAATGGGTGCCATTTTGAAAATACGTTTTTTGGTCTTCTTGTAATAAGCCACCTGAATCACATCCGACAGGGCTTCTGCCAAATACACCGCCCCTGCCAAAAGGAGCAACACCGGATATCCGCTGGCGAATGCCAACGCACATACCATGCCCCCTAAGAACAGAGAACCGGTATCACCCATAAATACTTTGGCGGGTTTTAAGTTCCACACCAAAAATCCGGCGCATCCCCCGGCAACGCAACAAGCCAATAAGCTCAACGAGCTGATATACAGGAAGCTGGAAAGCAACATAAAGAATATGGACACCACCAGCGTAACGCTGGTGCAAAGTCCGTCTACCCCATCGGTCAGGTTCACCGAGTTCATAAATCCGTAAATAAACATCAAAGCGATCGGCCAATAAAGCAGACCCACACCCTGGGATACGTCCACAATACCGATAAAGGGAATCTTGGTGGTGGTATCACCACTCACCGCCAGGGTCGCCAAATACGCCGCAGCAACCAGCAGTTGCAGCATGGTTTTTTGTTTGACCGTCAAACCTAAATTCCGCTTTTTCACCACTTTAATATAATCATCCATAAAGCCAATGGCGCCGGAGGCCAATGCCATCACCAAGCCGGCAATGACCCGAACGGTGTATGTGGAATATTGAGGTGTGTCGGCAAACAATTGACGGGCAAAACTGTTATCACCGTGAATGGCCGCCATGGAAACACCGCACACAAAGGCAACCAGGATTCCGGCAATAAACATCAAACCACCCATAACCGGTGTTCCCTGCTTGGATTGATGCCAAGTAGGACCGTCCTCTAAAATGGTTTGGCCGAATTTTAATTTTCGCAAATAAGGAATCATCCAAATTCCCAGTACCACAGTTACACCAAAGGCAACTGCTGCGCATACAAACAGAATGACTGTACTCACAGTTTCACTTCCTATTCGTTATTTCATTTTTGCCAAAGCTTTTGCAACAACTTCCCGTTCATCCAAACGGATGGTTTGATGACCCAAAATCTGGTAGGTTTCATGACCTTTACCCGCAAGTAAAATGGTATCCCCTTCCCAGGCATTCATCACAGCCCATTCAATGGCTTTGATGCGGTTTTCAATTACAGAGGAAGGGGTTTTGCTTTCCTTCATGCCTTCCAGAATATCCTTGATGATCTCGCCCGGGTCTTCGGTGCGGGGATTATCAGAGGTAACCACCACGTAATCCGAAAAATCGGCGGCAATTCTGCCCATTTGTGGACGTTTGCCTTTATCCCGGTCACCGCCGCAACCAAACACCGTTACCAAGCGTCCCTTTGCCGTGGTGCGCAACGCACGTAAAATATTCTCCAATCCGTCGGGTGTATGAGCATAGTCAATAATCACCGTAAAATCCCGACCGTCGGTGGGGACAACCTCTGCTCTTCCTTTGGGGCTTTCCAACTCACACATGGCCGCCACTACGTTGGCGAAGGGAATGCCAAGCGCAAGACAGCAAGTACCTGCCGCCATGGCGTTGTACACCGAAAAATCACCGGGAATCTTCAATTTCACACGGCCGATCACACCGTCGCCCACCATTTCGAAATCCACGCCGTCTGCACGGGGACGGAGATTTTTGGCAACGAAGGTGCTTTCATTGGTATGAACGCCGTAGGTCACTGCGCCACATTCACAATGGTCAACGATCTCACCGCCACGGGTATCGTCCACATTGACCACAGCCCGGTCGCAACGGTCAAACAACCGTTTCTTTACCTCAAAATAATTATCCATGGTTTTGTGATAATCCAAATGGTCCTGTGACAAATTGGTATACACACAACAAGCGAAATGCAACCCGTGAATACGATCCTGGTCAATGGCGTGGGAGGAAACCTCCATCACCGCATATTCACAACCGCTTTTTTCCATGAGCGAAAACAGGGAATGAAGTTCATAGGAACCGGGTGTGGTGTTTTTGGCAGGTAAAACCTGTTCCCCAACCATGTTGTGCACCGTTCCGATCAATCCGGTTTTATGGCCTTGAGATTCCAGGATGGATTTGATCATCATGCAAACCGAGGTTTTTCCGTTGGTACCGGTCACGCCGATGAGTTTGATCTTTTTTGCCGGATGGCCAAAATATGCGGCGCACATTTCGGCATACACTTTCCGGGGGTCTTCCACGATCAATTGATTTTCGAATCCCAAATCCTTATCACAAACAATCACCGACGCCCCTGCTTTATCAGCTGCTTCGGCATAGAGATGACCGTCATCCTGTGTACCCCGGACAAACACATCCCCCGGTTCTACCGATAGAGAATTGTTGGTAACTTTGGCAACATCCTTGTTTCCCAAGGGTGTGCCGGCCGCTGCCGGGTATAAATCTTTCAGTTTCATGCCTTCCTGCACCGCCTTACTTTTATTCTACCGAGTCGGTATAGCGGAAATTCACCTTGATCACAGTTCCCGCATCTACCTCTGTTCCGGCTTCCACATCCTGATAATAGGATATTGCGCCGGAAACACCGCTGACCACGCCGACGATCTCCACGTTCACACCTGCGCTGGCGGCGGTGGTGGTGACCCCGGAAATCGACATATTGGTCAGATCCGGAACGATTGCTTTTTCCGGTTCGTAATCTTCTTCTGTATAGAGAACCACCGTGCCGTTATTCGGTCCGGCTGAACCGCCTAAGGGATTTTGGGCAACAACGTTGTCCCCGTCCCCGATGACCCGGCTGGTAAACCCTTGGCCGGAAATGGCTTCTCTTGCTTGTTCCACGGTCATTCCCTCAACCGACGGAACCGTGGTGTTGATCTCTTCGTATTCTTCCTCAGAGTATACTGCCTCCACCCCAAGGTAAGGCAAGATTTCTTTCATAATGGCAGCCGCCACCGGCGCCGCCACGGCACTACCGTAAATATTGGCACCGTGCGGTTCGTCGATCATCACGATCACTGCATATTCCGGTGAATCTGCCGGTGCAAAGCCGCAAAAGGATGCTACGTATTTCATGCGCTCATTCTCTGCGGTGGAACTGATCTTTTGGGACGTACCGGTTTTACCTGCCATACGGTAACCGGCAACGTAGGCGTTTCTACCGGAACCGTTTTCCACAACCGATTGCATCATGGCCCTCATTTGGGAGGAGGTTTCTTCTGAAATGACCTGTCGCACCACGTCCACTTCCTCGGTTTGCAGTAAGTTTCCGTTCACGTCGGTTACTCCCTTTAGCAAATGGGGCTTTACCAAATAACCGCCGTTGGCAATGGCGCATACTGCGGTAATCATTTGAATGGGTGTGATCTGGAAGGTCTGTCCGAAGGATTCGGACGCCAACTCAACCGGCCCCATGTTTTCATCGGTATAGTAAATACTGGTGGCTTCACCCGGCAGGTCGATGCCGGTTTTTTCGGTCAGGCCGTATGCTTTGAAATATTGATAAAACTTGGTAACACCCAGCCGTTGACCGATTTCGATAAAAGCGGGGTTACAGGAATTTTCATAAATATTGGTTAAGTTTTGATGACCGTGGCCGGCGGTGTCGTGGCATTTATACCGGGTACCGGCAATTACGATGTAACCGGGGCAGTAGAAGGTGGATTCACTATTTACGACGCCTTCCTCCAACGCGGAAGAACCGGTTACGGTTTTAAAGACAGAACCGGGGTCATACACATCGGAAATGGCCTTGTTCCGCCATTGTTCATTCACGGCAGCGCTGTACGCCTTCTCATAGGTAACGGTTTCTTCCTCGCCGGACTGGGTTTCATCGGTCTGCACCGTGGCATCTGTTTTATATTCTTCCAACAAGGAAAGGGTATATTCACTGGTCACCGTAAAGGGTTCATTGGGATCAAAATCCGGTTTGGTTGCCATGGCAAGGATGGCGCCGGTGTTCACATTCATCACAATGGCGCATCCTCGATTGGTGGCCTGGTTGATCTCAATGGCTTCTTCCAGATATTTTTCCGCACAATGCTGTACATAGGAATCCAAGGTCAGCGTGAGGGAACTGCCCTGTTCTGCTTCTACCATGGTTTCGTAGTTAAAGGGCATATCGCTTCCCCGGGCGTTTTTGGAGGAAACCACTTTGCCGGGAACACCGTTAAGCAAGGAATCGTATTGATATTCAATACCGCCCAAGCCCTGATTGTCATCTCCCACAAAGCCCAAAACCGTGGATGCCAAACTTCCGTTGGGATAATACCGTTTACTGGCTTCGTCCAGACCAACCACCGAGCCCAATCCGTTTTCACTGATAAAGGCACGAACCTTCGCCGCGGTATTTTCCTCTACTTTTTTCTTGATTTTTTCATAGGCGGTGTTCTTTTTTGCCGCCGTGTAGATGTCGTCTGCTTCTAATTCTAAAATGGGTGCAAGCCCGTCAGCAATCAGACGGGCTTCCTCATCATCTTCTATATCCTGCGGGGTAATATACACAGTCCATACCGTTGCGCTGGTGGCAAGAATATTGCCGTTGCAATCGTATATCGTTCCCCGTTTTGCATCAATGGTTGTGGTGGAAAGTTGTTGTTCGGCCGCCAGGGTAGCATACTTGTTGCCATGAACGATCATAATATTGACCAAACTGACCGCCGACGTGCCAAAGCCAAGAAAAATAATGGCCAACAACACGCATAACATTCGTTTCCACATTTTTTGGGATGGCGCATTATTTTTCAACCTTCAACACCTCGCTTCCTTTCCCATAACATTATGTATTACAAATTGATTTTATACCTAAAACCACTCTGCCAGTACAGCCAACAGGCCCTCATCTTCTCCCACGACTTCCGAAGCATCCTCGGTATGCAAATTCACGTATTTGGTTTGGGCAACCGTTGCTTTTTGCATTCCCTTGCTCTTGGCGATGGCTTCCATATTGGTAAAGGACACTTTGCCCTCCAGTTCCACCTGCAAACGGGTGTTTTCGCTTTGCAACACTTCGATCTGCTTTTCGGTTTGATAGATCTGATCCACCACTTCGGAGTTTTGCAACTGACAATGAAGTTGGGCGATGATCAATACCACCACCGCCGCCACCGCCGCAACGGTGGTCAAGCGACCGCTCAACACCTTATGGCCCGTTTGAGTCCCCTTCTTTTTTCGGGAGGCACTTTGTTTTCTTTTTTTGGCTGTGGGGGAATCAGGGATCTCTACCACCTTTTTGGGTGCAAACAAATCGAAATCATAGGCGGTGCTGTCACGGTAACTCACAGTTCTAATTCCTCCTTCAATTTTTCCACAGTTCTCAGTTTCGCGCTGCGGGCACGTTGATTTTGTTCCAGTTCCTCTTTACTTGCCGTTACCGGAGACTTAAAGGGGATCTTACAAGCCGGGGTCTTTCCGCATACACAAACAGGAAATTCCGGCGGACAGGTGCATCCTTTACAATATTCGGCAAACCGCCGTTTTACCATTCGGTCTTCTAAAGAGTGAAAGGTGATGACCGACAAACGTCCGCCCACCTTCAGGCACGAAAGGGCTTCATCCAAACCCTTTGAAAGCACGTCCAACTCCCGGTTTACGGCGATGCGCAACGCCTGGAAGCACTGACGGGCAGGATGTCCGTTTCGTTTGGCTTTGGCAGGGACGTTTTCGGAAATGATCTCCGCCAATTGCAAGGTGGTGGTAACGGGACAGGTTTTTCTGGCCTCAACAATGCCCGATGCAATACTACGGGCATATTTTTCTTCTCCGTATTCAAAGAAGATCTTCGCCAGTTCCTGTTGAGACAACTCATTCACCAGATCGGCAGCAGACG
>CAYLYC010000005.1:0-18239 GCA_964387715.1 uncultured Eubacteriales bacterium
GAAATGTTGTGTTCTTTGGCACAGGCGAGGATCTCCTCCTCTTTCCCCACCAGGGTTACGGCAACGCCAAATTCTTTTACGGCATCCGCTGCGCCCTGAATATTGCACAGAGGGGCGTTATCGCCGCCAAATGCATCTACAAAAATGTGTTTTGCCATGGTTTGTTCCTCCTTATTGTTTATGCTTCGGATTGTAATTGTGCCGCCCGGTCGGCGGTGATCAAAGCATCAATAATTTCTTCCAGATCCCCGTTGAGAATGGCTTCCAACCGATAAAGGGTAAGCCCGATCCGGTGCTCACTCACCCGGCCTTGGGGATAGTTATAAGTACGAATCCGCTCCGACCGGTCTCCGGTACCCACCTGAGAACGGCGTTGGGATGCGATCTGGTCATTTTGTTCTGCCTGTTTGGCTTCATACAGCCGGGAACGAAGCACCTTCATGGCTTTTTCCCGGTTTTTATGCTGACTCCGCTCATCCTGACACTCCACGATCACGCCGGTGGGCAGGTGGGTGATACGAATGGCAGATTCGGTTTTGTTAATGTGCTGACCGCCGGCACCGCTGCTGCGGAAGGTATCGATCTGCAGATCCGCAGGGTTGATCTCTACTTCCACGTCCTCTGCCTCGGGCAACACAGCCACCGTAACGGTGGAGGTATGGATACGGCCCTGGGTCTCGGTCTCGGGCACCCGTTGTACCCGGTGTACGCCGCTTTCAAACTTCAGCCGGGAATAAGCCCCTTCACCCATGATCATGAAACTGACTTCCTTAAAACCGCCCAGTTCCGTCTCGCTGGCGCTGACCAGTTCGGTCTTCCATCCCCGGGCTTCGGCGTACATGGTGTACATCCGATAAAGCACCCCGGCAAACAGTGCCGCTTCGTCGCCGCCGGCACCGCCCCGAATTTCCACGATCACGTTTCGCTCGTCGTTGGGGTCCACCGGCAACAGTAAGATCTTCAGTTCCTCCCCCAGCCGTTCCATGTCGGCTTTGGATTCTGCCAGTTCTTCTTCTGCCAGTTCTTTTAGCTCCTTATCGGAAGAAGAAAGCAATTCTTTTGCTTCCTCCTGCCGGGATTTGGCCGACTGATAGGCCCGAAAGGTTTCCACAATGGGGGTGAGTTGTTTATATTCTTTCATCAGGTTTTTGTATTGCTCCTGATTGCTGACGATATCCGGGTCTTGCAGTTGCTGCGACACCGCTTCATATCTGTTTTCTACTTCGGTTAATTTATCAAACATCAGAATCCCTCCGTTTTTCGCTTACCATCTTTTTGATTCCTTTTTCGCATTTATGCCGGGGCATCATAATTTCCCGGCCGCACTGGTCGCAACGAATCTTAAAATCCATTCCGATGCGGGTGACCGTGAAGGTATTACAGCCGCAGGGATGGCTCTTTTTCATTTGTACCCGGTCTCCCACCTGAATATCCATGACGCTCCCTCTCTTTTTACATAAATAATCAATTTATTATACCACAAAACCCCTTGTGATGCAACGGTTTTTACAAACAAACCCGGCTGAAATTTCTTGTGGCATTTCCCCCGCAACCGGCGCATATACATAACTATCAAACTACGAAAACGATAGGATGACCAATCATGTTTTTTCCTGAAGGAATACGATACCAAACCAAAGAGAACCGGGAACGACTTGCCACCCGACAGGGGATGGAACAAGTCATGGCAACCGGAGAAATTGCAGAAGCCATCGCCGTGATGTGCGACAGTCAACACGCCTTGTGGGTGCAACTGCCTTGGGGAAGGGGGGTGATCCCCCGGGAAGAAGGGGCACTGGGCATTGACACCGGCGACGTGCGGGATATTGCCCTGATCGCCCGGGTGGGCAGACCGGTGTGCTTTACCGTTACCCGCATCACCGCCGACCGTCAGGGAGAACCGTTGGCGATCCTCTCCCGGAGGGCCGCTCAAAAGCAATGCCGGGAGGAATATTTAGACCGGCTGACCCCGGGGGATGTGATCGATGCCCGGGTCACCCATTTAGCCCCTTTCGGCGCATTTTGCGACGTGGGATGCGGCATCTCCTCTCTGATTCCCATTGACAACATCTCGGTTTCCCGCATCACGCATCCTGCCCACCGGTTTTTTGTGGGGCAAACCATCAAAGCGGTGGTAAAAGGTCTGTTGCCCGACGGTAAGATCAATTTATCCCACAAGGAATTGCTGGGCACGTGGGAAGAAAACGCCAATCTATTCCGTCCGGGAGAAACCGTGTCCGGGATTGTGCGCACGGTTGAGCCATACGGCAGTTTTGTGGAACTGACCCCCAATTTAGCCGGTTTAGCCGAACCCAAAGAAGGGGTAGCGCCGGGGCAACGGGCGGCGGTGTTTATCAAGGCGCTGATTCCCGAAAAAATGAAGGTGAAGTTGGTGATCGTGGACTCCTTTACTCAGGATATCCCCCCGGCCCCCTTGGACTATTTCACCCATGCGACCCATCTGGATCATTGGCAGTATTCCCCTGCGGGATGCGCCAAAACCATTGCCACGGATTTTTCTTTATAAAACACAAACAGGGCTGTAATTTACAGCCCTGTTTTGGGATCTATACTTACTAAAATTCATTTCCTTGATATACCGAGCCGGGATCGTACAATTTTCCGCCGCTGGCATACACGTTTCCGTAGGAGATCACATCACTCGCTTCATCGATATGCAGGTCGTATTGCACGTCCCCCCGTAAATGATTGAAACTGTGATAATAAAGAGAGGCGTTGTTCCAGACCTTCACCCCAACCGTACCGCTACGGGTGTTGCTTCCTTGGGACAAACGCACCTGGCCGCCCCCAATGAGCACCGAACAATCGGTGGGTTGTCCCCACATATTGGTCTGGGTCATATCCAGCCGACCAGTGAAGGAGGGTTCGACGTTGATATACGCCTTGGTAAGACCCGGCCCGATCACCACCAGTTGGGTGTTGACAAACACCACGTCCCCGGAGGGCGTTCCCCGTACGGTCATGGAACGGTCGCCGCCGTCAGTACCGTGGGCAAGGACAAACACGTCCGCACCCTGGTCAATGGCGATGCCGGAATGAACCCCCAGCACAAAGTTGTGGTACATAATTTGATTGGTGGTTTGTTTCACCACAAACGCCTCGCTGTGGTCGGTGGCGTATTCCAGAACGGCGTCGCTGTCAACGGACAGGGTCTTATAATAGGGATTGTCGGTGAAATAATGGATGTTCATTTGGCAATCCCGTACAATGCCGTTCACACTGCCGCCGCCTACCACAATGCCCTGTTCCAAGGGATAGCCGGTAACACCGTTGACGTAATGCCCGTCACAGCGATTGGTGTTCAGATCCACCTGGTAGAAGGAATTGATAAAGTTTACGTTGGCAATATAGTTGTTGTTTCCCTGACCTCTGGCGGTGAAGGCGTAGGAGTCGCAGGTGTAAGTACCCCCTTCTTGTTGGTCGTAGTACACCTTGAACCCGCTCATACCGGAAGCAGAGGAAAGGGTAAGCAACGCCTGGGTGGTTTCATCTCCGCCCAAACCGTAGGTGGTATAGAAGGTGGTGGAATAGGCGTGGGAGTGTTGGGGGAAGGTGCTTGACCCACGCAATTCCACGCCGGTGGGAATGGTAACCGCTTGATCCAACCGATACCGGCCGCTGGGAAGATACACCACACCGCCGCCTTGTTCTGCCACGTCATTCAACGCTTGTTGCAGCAGGTCAGAAATATCCGAGGCGGCATCCATATCTGCATGATAGGGAGATTGGGTGACGTCCACAAACGCATCTCCCGCCGGGCGGGTCACCGCCTGTGCATTGTAATCGTACTGGTCAGGGTCAAACGCCGCCGTTTCCAGGGTGTCATCCCAGGTCACCGAAACATTGGAGCCGGTGGCTGTCCAGGTCTTATCGGTAACGGGATTGGTCACCACAGCCGAAGCGCCCTTGCCGGTTTCAACGTGGGTGGCGCAATTCTTAAAGGAAACCTGATTGACCATCACTTCGCCCTGTTGCGCCTCAATGCCAACCCCGTTGTTGGTGATGATCACACATTGTTCCAAAGAAACCACGCCGTCACCTTCAATGCGCACCGCCGTGCTGTCGTACGACTTCAGGGTCAGCCGGTTCAAGGAGAAGGTGGTATTAAAATCCGCAGACGCCAACACCGGAATCTCCGCCTGGATGGTGCCGTTGGTAATCATCATACCGATGGGATTCACATACTCGGCGTTATACCCGATGTAGCAATCCCGGAAATCCACGTTATACACGTGACCGTTGGGGGAACCGTCATCCTCCCGCATGGTGGGATGGGAGTTGTTCAGCGCCACACGGTAACCGTGGGCGGTGATATCGGCCACGTAGGTCCAGTCCACCATTTCAAACCGGAACGCTACCCCTTGTTCAAACATAAATTGGCGCAAAGCCATTTCACCCGAAGTGTCGGACAATCCGCTGTTCAGCCAACAATCGGGGGTAAAGGATACGTTTTCGATACGGCAAATATCAACGTTGTGATCCAGGATCAAGCCGGTTTTCAGCGCCGTACCCACCACGTTGCGGATATTTTGCAGGGAATTGGTGCCGGGGCCCATGCAGATCCCCTGGTAACTGTTGACCAGGCGCAGGTTGGTCAGGGCAATGCCGTAATGTCCTATTTGGTTGATGGTGAAGGGATAGGGCACAATGTTATCCATGGTTTGCTGGGGATACCAAATAGACAAGCCCGCCAATGCTGAGGAGGAGTCCATTTCAATAAAGACCTGTCCGGAACTTTCTCCCCGGCCGGCATACGCCATGAGCACCGTGCCTTCTACTGCGGTATCATCAGAAACGGCAGGGGAATCCCCTTGCAGGGTAACGCCGTTGGGAATGGTAAGATTGCCCCGGATCACATACGTTCCGCTGGGCACAAACACCGTGCCGCCGCCTATGACTCCCGCATAGTCCAACGCTTTTTGGAAAGCAGCCGTATCATCGGTCACCCCGTCACCCATAGCGCCCCAATAGATCACGTCGGTTTCGGCGATCACCCGGTAATCGGTGGGGTATTGGGTGTGAACCAGATGGGACTGATTGATGCCCACCTCTACCGTTTCAGGCAAGGTTTCTTTTTGCTCTACGGAAAATTGGGAGATTTTGCCCACCGCATACCGCAAAATATCCAGGGCATCGGCGGCGTTCATTTTGCCGTTGGCATCCACATCGCCCATGGCAAATTGCAGGTTGGTCAGCGCCAGTTTGTCCACGCTGTTTTTCAACACGTCCAGAGCATCCACGCTGTTGACCTTGCCGTCCTCCTGCAGATCCCCGTACGTATAGCCGTTGTTTTCACAAGGAGCTTGGGGCTGGTAGGTGGAAACCGGCCGACTGGTATCCGGCGTAGCATTGCCGTCGGAAAAATACACGTTGTCAATATTATAAGAATAGTTGGTCTTGCTGCCGGACAGCCCGATCAGATAAAACCGGAAAAAGTTGACGGCGGTATTGTCAAACCGCTGACTGCTGTCGGTGGAATTGGGTGCACCCCAGGCAAGGGGAAGGGAAATGTGATTCCATCCGTCCTGGCGGATCTGGGAGATGATAGAATCCGACGGAAACGCCAGTTCTGCCACGTCGCATTTGCCGGAGGAGGACAGTTCCAACTGACCGGCACCGGTGGAAAGCACGTCCTTATCACAGGTGTAAAGATCAAACTCTATGTGGGTGTAGGAGGAAATATCCATGGCCCGGCTGGACCGTGTATACAAAACCATGGCAGATCCCACCGACAAGTCCCCGGTCACCTTGATACTGGCAGGGGCGTCGGTATAATTCTCCCCATCCACCGTCACCGCAGTGGCGGGATAAGAGCCGTTGACCCACTCCAGCAAACTGTCGCAAAAAGCAAAAACCTGCGCATCGCCTTGCGCCACGGCATTGAAGCATACCGTACCCATAAGCAAAGCGGCGATCAAGCAAAAACAAAGCGTTTTTCGCATATCCATTCCTCCTATGGAAAACGCCGCTGTTTTCAAATCAAGTTCAAAAACAGCGGCGTCATACTAATCATTGATTATCAGGCAACCAATTAACCTCTTTTTTTCAATACAACCAAAGCACCCAAAGCGGTAACGGCAGCGATTGCTGCGGCAGTAGCAGAGGTGCTGCCCATGGGATCGTGAGCGTCGGTATTGGTAACATCGTCGATCACGGAATCACCGGTGTTTTCACCGATATTGACCTCCGGAACACCGGACCAGATCGCATACAAAACAACGTCTTCGTTGATTTCGAACATTTCGTCTTCACCGTAAGAAGTACCGGAACCGTCAGCAGCGGTGTTCCATTCTACGAATACAGCGTCACCGTAGGTGAATTCATTGAAAGCGGTGTAAGCAAAGCCGCCGGCAATGTAAGGACCGTAGATATCAACCGTTTCACCTTCGCCGCCGTTGGCGTCGTAGGTTACGGTGTACTCAACAACAACGGCACCTTGATGCAGCCATTGAGCATACAGGGTCAAGGGAGAATCACCAAGAATGATGGTGATACCGGCATCATAAGAAACGCCGGAACCGTCTACGTTGGTGTTCCAACCGTCAAACACATAAAACTCTTTTTCAAAGGTGCATTCCGGAATTGTAACTTTGCCGTTTACGGGAGCAACAGGAGCCATTTCACCGGTACCGCCGTTGGCATCCAGAATCAATTCAGCAGGTACGTCAGTAGGGGTGGTGTCTGCCATAACAGTCATGCCGCAAGCAGCAACCAACATGAGGGATGCAGCCAAAACAACTGCCAATACTTTTTTCATGTTTCATTACCTCCATGGTATATTATTTTTGTTATCATGGAATACACCACGACACATCATAACCATTTTAACGGCAAGTTACAAGAATGTCAAGTGATTTTTTGAACAAATAGGGCTTTTCCCCAAAAATCAAACGGGTTTTTGGGGCGGAACAAACCCATCCACCGGCTGAAAGTTGACAGATTGCATATTTTGTGATACAATATACAATTAGAAATAGCGGCAATCATCTGCCGACTCAAAGTGAGGTAACATATTTATGGAACGTAAAGTGATTATTTCCACTGACAGTACTGCTGACTTAACCCCGGAACTTGCGGAACAGTACGGGATCTACGTTATTCCCCTGGGAATCGAAATGGACGGTCAATTATACCGGGACGGTGTGGACATCAAACCGGATGACCTGTACAAATACTATGAAACCACCGGAAAACTTGCCCACTCAAGTGCCTGCAGCATTGGGGAATATGAGGACCGTTTTCAATCCCTGGTTGACCAAGGATACGATGTGGTTCACATTGGTTTGGCAGATTTTCTTTCCTGCACCCTGCACAACGCCCAATTAGCGGCAGAGGAGATGGACCATGTTTGGGTGGTCAACTCCAAACGGCTGTCCACCGGTATCGGTCAGTTGGTTCTCACCGCCGCCGAAATGGCTGCCGACGGTGTTCCTGCCGCCGAGATCGCCGAAAAAACCGGCGAACTGGCTTATCATCTGGACGTTTCCTTTATCGTCGATTCCCTGGAATATCTCCACGCCGGCGGTCGATGCTCCTCGGTGGCAAAACTGGGGGCAAACCTGTTGAAGATCAAACCCCAGATCGTGGTATATGACGACGTAATGTCCACCGGAAGAAAATACCGGGGCAAGATCGAAACCTGCCGGATGCAGTATCTGGAAGACCAATTGTCTGACCTTGATAACATTTGCACCGACCGGATCTTCCTCACCCATTCCGGCGTTCCCCAGGAAGAACTGGACCGCATGGTAGAAAAGATCAAATCCATTGCGGATTTCAAAGAAATTTTAGTCACCCGTGCCGGCTGTGTTATCTCCTGCCATTGCGGTCCCGGCACCGTAGGGGTTTTGTTCTACCGCAAAAACAGAGTTTTTGAATAATCCTGGTACAAGATACCTTTTGAGAAGGGAGTTCTCTGTATGATCAACATCAATCATCTTTGTATGCAATGCATGAAGGAACACGACGGCAACGAAATATGCCCCCATTGCGGTTATCATGAGGACGGACTGCAATCCGCCCCCTATCTGCCGGTGAAAACCTGGCTGTCAGACCGCTATGTTGTTGGCAAACAAATGACCTGCGACGGGGAAGGAGTTACCTACATTGGTTGGGACAATATCCTTCAATCCCCGGTGATGATTCGGGAATTTTTGCCGGAAGATCTGTGTGTTCGTGCCGCAGACGGCGTATACGTTCAGTTCATTGCCGACCGAACCATGGATTTCAACCGCACCCTGATCACCTTTTTAACCATGCACCGCACCCTTTCCCGGATGAGCGACCTGCCCGCTTTGTTCCCCACCTACGACGTGTTTGAAGCCAACGGCACCGGTTATGCGGTTTCCCGCTATGTGGAAAGCATCACCCTCAACGAATTCTTACACCGCAACGGCAACAAACTCACCTTTGAGCAGACCAAGGCCCTTATGCTGCCCACGGTTTCCACCCTTTCCTCTCTCCATGCGGCTGACATTGTGCACGGGGGGATCTCTCCCGACACGCTGTACGTTGGGAAGGACGGCAAACTTCGGTTTAGCGGATTTGCCGGCAGTGAACTCCGGTTTTCCCGTGGGGCTTTGAAGACCCGCTTGTTTACCGGCTATGCCGCCATGGAGCAATACGGTTTTGACAGCAACGTTGGTCCTCATACCGACGTGTACGGCTTTGCCGCCACCGTTTACCGCACCCTGACCGGTCAAGCGCCTATGGACGCCAAATCCCGGATGAACAATCCCTTTGATTTATCAGCGGCATTGACCGAGGTTGCACCCTCTTACGCGGTAAAAGGGCTGACCCACGCCATGCAACTTATGCCTTTGGACCGTACCGCCACCGCAGAACGGTTCCGTACGGAATTTACTGCGATCCCTCGTGTTAAGGAGGAGACCTTTACGGTTCAAGAACCCCTTGTTCCGAATCCCGCTCCCGAAACCGACGAACCCCCTGCAAAGGACAAGAGCAAAGGGGTGCTGTATTCCCTGATCGCCATGCTTGCCACCCTGCTGGTACTCACCGTTTTGTTTGTGTTTATCGAGGCAAGATGGAGTCTGCTGGGAATATTCGGTCAACCGGAAACATCCTCTGAACCCACCAGTTCCCAAGCCGCCTCTTTGGACGACAGCCAGGAAGACGACACCCAAAGTCAACTGACACAAGAAGTGGAACAGTTTGTGGGCAAGACTCTGGAGCAATGCAAAGCCAGCGGATATGATCTGACGGTATACGAGGTGTACAGCGACGATTATCCCAAGAACATCGTATTCGCTCAGGATCCGCCGGTGGGCACACAGGTTTCTTTGGAAGAAGATCAGATCACCAAATACGTGATCTTCGTCAGCATGGGCTCTTCCAAAATCAAAGTGCCGGACGTTACCAATATGCCTTGCGCCCAAGCGTTGGAAGAACTGTGGGAAGCCGGTTTTACCCGGGATCAGGTCAACTTCAACACCGAAAATTACACCTATGACAGCATCGTGACCCAAATCTCTCCTGCCGCCGGCACCGAAGTGAGTGTCACCGGCGACGACGTGATGCTGTACATCCAAGCACCGGATAGTTCCTCTCAGGGCACCGCAACCCAGTCCCAAGCCACCGACACAACCGAATAGAGCATATAAAACAATCACCGTTGAGGGCATTACTCAACGGTGATTTTTTTACGATGTTTTTACAACAATTCCGGGAAGCAAATACAATGGGCGTACACCATCCAACTGGCGTGCTCCTGGTTGGCGGTATCCGAACCGCCGCCGGTATAACCCCAGGTCTCCCGATACATTTGGTCGCTATGGGAAGCAACGAACTGTTCCAACTCATCCAAACGGTCATGGTATCCCATTTTTTTGCAATATATCATTTCCCAGGCAAGACCTTTTCCAATAACATGGATGCCGGCGGTGATGGGGACGCCATTATAGGTTGACGCCACATCCATCATATAATACCGACCGTAGTATTCACAACTGCCGTATTTTAAGTACAGTTGATAGGTGTTTTCCAGCAAATCCCCTTGAGCGCCAAACCAATCGCACCCCATGGGGGCTAAGTTGACCCAGGAAAAACCGGGGAGAAACCGATGGTCGTATTCCGTGTCGATGAGTTCGGCATAAAACCGTTTGCCATCGATCTCGGCGGTGAGATGTTGATGCACCCCTGCCGCAACGGCGTTGGCGACATCCTTCCATACGGCGGCTTTTTGGGCATCCTTTTCCTGGAAGTACAAAGCCATTTCGTACAGCGCTTGGGAGCCGTACACATTGGTGAGCAGGTCATAACATTGATGATACCGACCCTCCCGGGAATGTTCCAAACTGGGATTCCAGAACAGTCGTTTGTCGGTGAGATAGGGCTGGTGCAGAAAATAGTCTGCAAATCCCTTGACGGCAGATTCCGAACCGGCTAAAAACCGGGCTTTGGTTTCACTCTCCGGCGCTTGTGTAGCGTACAAATACCAGGCATGGAGGAAGAAGAAGGTGGAATCCACCTGCAATTTATCGGAGATCACCGGCGCTTCGTTATCCATCACGTGAAGCACGTAACCGTATCCGTATTTTTTATGATAATCCAGGATAAATTGCATAATGCCTGCGGCGTGGTCATAATCTCCCGCCGCCACGTGCGCCATGATCTGGATGGCGGAATCCCGTCCAAACATACCGGGGTAGACCCCGTTGATGGAGGTTTGGGCGTATCCGTTTTTTTGGGTTCGGTTGATCAGCGATCGATAGGTGGCATCAAACAAACGATGGCTTTTTTCTTGCAACATAACACAAGCATCCTTTACTGGTTGGTTTTCAATTCCGGGAAGCAAATGCGCTGGGCATACAGCATCCAGTTGGCGTGTTCCTGATTGGCGGTGTCACCGCCGCCACCGTAATAAGACCAGGTTTCACGGTACATTTCGTCGCTGTATTCTTCAATAAAGGAAACCAGTTGGATCAGCCGGTCGGTATAACCCATTTTTTTGCAATACATCATTTCCCAGGCAAGACCCTTACCGATAACGTGGTTGCCCTGGCGTAACGGGCTTCCGTTATAGGTGGAGTATACGTCCAGCATTTGGTATTTGCGGTAATACAGGCAACTACCGTATTGCATATACAGTTGATAGGTGTTTTCCAGGATCTTATCATTGGCGGCGTACCAATCGCAACCCATGGGGGCTAAATTGACCCAGGAGAAGCCGTCGTAAACCACTTCACCGCCACCTTCCACGTCGATCATTTCGGAATACATGGTTTTTCCGTCGATCACGCCCACCAGGTTGGTGTGGATGCCTTTTGCGATCTGGTCAGCAGCGGCAGTCCATTTTGCGGCGTTGGTTGCATCGGTATCCTTAAAATACAGACCCAGTTCATGCAACGCCTGGGAAGCATACACATTGGTGATCAGATCATAGGTTTGCCAGTATTTGTTATCTCTGGAATGTTCAAAACTGGGGTTGTAGAGCAGGTCATACTTGCCCATATAATTGTTATCCAAAAAATAGTTGGCAAAGGTTTTAACCTTGGAAGAATATTGGTTGATAAAAGCGGTTTTTGCTTCACTTTCAGGCGCTTTGGTGACGTACAGATACCAGGCGTGGAGGAAGAAGAAGGTGGTATCGGT
The DNA here is from genome assembly GCA_964387715.1 of uncultured Eubacteriales bacterium. GTDB lineage: Bacteria > Bacillota > Clostridia > Oscillospirales > Acutalibacteraceae > UMGS1484. The sequence goes on from CAYLYC010000005.1 coordinate 11,632, forward strand.
CTGTACCTGCGTAGAGATGGGAGCCGCTTGGTTGTTCATCACGTGGATCACGTAATCGTACCCATATTCAATGTGATACGTCAGTAAATATGCCATGATCTTTCTGGCTTGTTCGTAATCCCCGTTTTCCACATGGCTCATCACATGGATGGAACTGTCACGGCAATACATTCCGGGGTAGACCCCGTTGATGGAGGTTTGGGCATACCCGTTGGATTGGGTGCGGTCGATCATGGATTGGTAGGTGGCGGTGAACAGCGATTCGTTTTTCACCGAATAGGGTTGTTGTGCCACCTTCTCAATGGGTTCATAGGTGGGGGCATCAAAGACGGTCAATTTACCAACCGCAAACTTCAAAATGCACAAGGCATCGGCGGCATTGATCTTTCCGTTGCCGTCCACATCGGCGGCGCTTTGTGCTTTGGCGTCCAGCTTTTCCTTACCTACCGCATATTTCAGCGCAGCCAAGGCATCACCGGCATTGATAAGGGTATCAACGTTGATATCCCCCAACACATAATCCACCATTTGGTTGAATTGGTCGATCATCTGTGAGATCGACCCATATTCCTTCAGTCCGGTAACGGTGGCATTGCCGTACAGATAGATCAGTTCATTGGCACGATCCTGCAACGCCGCAATATCCTCCCGATTGGCAGGAATCACATCGGTGGAAACAATGGCTTCCGCAAATTTTGCCAGGGCGGTTTCTTTATCCTTTTGCTCCTGGGGTTTGAGTGCTTCAGCCAAAGCCGCCTCGCATTCTGCCAATTTGCTCAGGTTTTCCACCAACGCCTTTTGTTCGGCGGTAAGGGTGTTATATGCCGAGCGGGCGGCGTTAATGGCGGATTGATGCGCACTTGTTACCTGTTCCGGATCGGGCAGGGCGGCGATCAGATCGGCTACGTTTTTCACCGGATCCCCTTCATCCAGTTTTACATCCATCAGTTGGAATGCGGTGACGTTGCTTCTTACCCATCCGCCGTAGGCGGCCAGGTCATAGTTCAAACCAAGGTAGGTACCGGAGCCGGTTACAAGGCCGTTCCAGACACAGCGCCCCTGGGTGTTGAGCACAAAAGAGTACAACTCGCCTACCGTAACCGTTAGGGGAGAGGTGAGCGTCAGTTTATACCAGGCGGCGCCGGTTTTTTCCAGCGTCAGGGTCTCGGTGTGCAGAAGCCGGGCGGTATCGTCCTTTGCACTGCCCTGATACACCTGCACCGTGATGAGGTTGTTGGCAACTTCATTGTTCAAATAGGCCGTTACACCGTAAAGTTCGGTGGTGGCCGGAGAAAACTCCTGACCGGCTTTATTGTTGGTGCCGCTGATCAAATACAACGGGGTCGTGGTAACGGTTTGGCTGGTAAAGGTCTCGGCGGCTTGCGCGCCAAACACCGGTACGGTGAGAATCATCGCCAAACACAACATAAACGAAAGGATGCGTTTCATACAAATTCCTCCTATAATCATCTTGACTTTACTTGTATTATAAGGTAAATTATAAATGAATAAAAGGCGATTTTTGCTATTTTTCCATACGATTTTATCTTTTGGAGGGGTTATTATGCCCATCATTTGCCACGAAAGCAATCCATCCTTTCACGACACCTATCCCGGGCTGTCGGTCAGCCGGCAGAGTTTTGCGGTCTCCGGGGCAATTCTTGCACCCCATTGGCACGAGCGGATGGAACTTTGGTATGTGGAGGAGGGAACGCTCACCGTGTCCTGTGACGACGAGCTGTTTGATGCCCAAGCAGGGGACGTGGTCATTATCAACCCCGGTCAGGTACATTCCTTCAAGTCCCTTTCTGCCACCGTCGTATACTTTTGTTACATTCTGGATATTACCCCCTATTTATACACCCCTTACAGCGAAAGTTGCCATCAGTTACGGGACATTGTGGCAGGGAAACTCCGGTTTCAGCATATTGTTCGCCATCACAAGGAAATCAAAACCCTGTTGTTGCAAATCAGCAACGCCGCCCAGACCGGGCAGGATCCCCTGATGGCGACAGGTCTTACCCTGCAACTGCTCTCCTCCATGTTGACCCATTGCATCGCCCACCGGAGTTTTCGACACCACGAGCAATTGCAAACGGTAAACAAACTGCTGGAATATATCCACAACCACTACCAGGACAATTTGAACCTGAACCAGTTGGCGGCCGTTGCCTGTTTGTCTCCTTCCTATTTATGCCGGCGATTTAAGGATGCGGTAGGGGAGGCGCCCATGGCATACCTCACCACCGTTCGCATCAACAAGGCATACGAGCTGTTATCCACCGGTCGTTATTCGGTGGCGGAGGCCTGCTCGGCGGTAGGCATTGTGGATTCCAATAATTTTACACGCCTGTTCCGCAAACGGGTGGGCATTTCCCCAAAGGAGGCCAAACCCTCTGCCAACCGATAAATCAAAAAGAAACCAAAATCCACCCTTGCAAACCATATTAGGAAATGGTATAATAAATCTTGTGTTTAAAGTACTTTAGGAGTTGACAGCATGAATACCATCGGGTTTGACAACAATCAATATTTAGCCATGCAATCCCAGCACATTCGCAAACGAATCGACCAATTCGGGGGCAAATTGTATCTGGAATTTGGAGGAAAGCTGTTTGATGATTATCATGCGGCAAGAGTCCTGCCCGGCTTTTTACCCGACAGTAAACTGCAAATGCTGTTGCAACTGAAAGAACAGGCAGAGATCGTTATTGTCATCAACGCCTATTCCATTGAAAAAAACAAAGTACGCAGTGACCTGGGCATTACCTACGACCAGGACGTTTTGCGCCTGATCGATGCCTTCCGCAGTGTTGGCTTGTACGTTGGCAGTGTGGTGTTGACCTGCTTTGCCATGCAACCGGCCGCCGAAGCGTTTCAGACCCGGCTGGAAAATCTGGGCATTAAGGTGTACCGTCATTACGTGATCGAAGGATACCCTTCCAACGTGGATTATATTGTTAGCGACGAAGGATACGGCAAAAACCAATACGTGGAAACCCAGCGTGAACTGGTGGTGGTTACCGCTCCCGGTCCCGGCAGCGGAAAAATGGCAGTATGCCTTTCCCAGTTATACCATGAGCACAAACGGGGCGTTCATGCGGGATACGCCAAATTCGAGACCTTCCCGGTATGGAATCTGCCCTTGAAACACCCGGTGAACATGGCATACGAAGCCGCCACAGCCGACTTGAACGACGTGAACATGATCGACCCCTTTTATCTGGAAGCATACGAAAAAACGGCTGTAAACTACAACCGGGACGTAGAGATATTCCCGGTGGTTCGGGCAATGCTGGAACGCATTTTGGGGGAATCCCCCTATAAATCTCCTACCGATATGGGTGTGAACATGGTTGGCAACTGCATTACCCACAACGACACGGTATGTCAGGCCGCCAAGGAAGAGATCATCCGCCGGTATTACGCCGCAAAAGTGGCGGTGAAGACCGGCATCGGCACAGATGAGACCCTGATGAAATTGGAACTGCTGATGAAACAGGCAGGGATCACGGAACATGACCGAGCCATCATCGGCATTGCCAATCGCAAAGCAGAGGAGACCGGTGAACCTGCCGCCGCCATGGAACTGAACGACGGCCGCATTGTGACCGGTAAAACCTCCGGGTTACTGGGGGCTTCTGCCGCAGTTTTGCTCAACGCTTTGAAAACGCTGGGTAACATTGATGACCACGTGCACCTGCTTTCTCCCTTGATCCTTCAGCCCATTCAGCATTTGAAGGTTGACCATTTAGGCAACCAGAACCCCCGTCTGCACACCGACGAGGTTCTGTTGGCACTCTCCATTTGCGCCGCTACCGATCCTACCGCTGAACTGGCGATGCAACAACTGAGCAAACTGAAAAACTGCCAGGTTCATTCATCGGTCATTCTTTCCTCGGTAGACCAACGAACCTTCAAACGGTTAGGGGTTCAGTTGACCATGGAACCGGTGTATCAATTCAAAAAATTATTCCACAAAAAATAGGAGTGCAATATGCTCAGACCAATGGCGTTGGCAGGGTTTACCCTGCTGTTGACCAACTTGATGTGTCTTGTGTTTGGTTCTTCTTTTGCCATTGCAACCGGAACTGTTGTTCTTTTCCTCCTTTGTTTTGCATTACTGATTCATAAATGGATTCCAAACAGCCGACAGGTGACCGCCTTGTTCGGCTGTTTATTGTTTGTGGTTTGCGGATGTTTCACCTTCTGGCTGTCTCACGCCATGTATATTCAACCCATCAACACAAGCCAACCCACCCAGCGGTCTGTAACCTTTACGGTTACCCAAAAAGGACAGGTGTACGGCGACACCCGGTATTACACTATTCGGGCAGAGGATCTGTATCCGGACAGCAACAATACCGGGTTGATTCGCCTGCGTGCTTCCTACGACTGCGACTTACAGCCGGGGGACAAAGCCACCGGCAAAATAGCGTTGTCAGCCCCGTCATCCTCCCGACGCATTCAGGATTACAGCAACGGGATATACGCAACCGGTGACCTGTTATCCTACGAAAAGAAAGAGGGAACCCACTGGCTGTACCGCTTGTGTGATTTGGCAAATGAGCACTGCCAAAACCTGTTTGGACAATGCGGAGAGCCCCAGGCCGCCGCTCTGATCAAAGGGATCTGTTTGGGAGACGTGTCGGGCCTTTCCACCAGGAACAGCCAAAATCTCTCCGATTCCGGGATGCGTCATCTGGTGGCGGTATCCGGGTTGCATACCAACACCCTGGGCGGCGTATTGGTGGGTGCATTTCTCTTTCTGGGAAGCCGAAAGCGATGGGCAAAGTTGTCAGCCATTGTCCCGGTGTGGCTATTCGCTCTGTTAACCGGTTTATCCTATTCCTCCTTACGTGCCGCTATCATGTTTACGGTCTATGCCGTTATGCATCTGTGGTTTCTCAAAGCAGACCCGTTGAACAACCTGGGGTTGGCGGTTACGGTTATTTTACTTGGCAATCCTTTTACCGCCGGCAACGTGGGATTTTTGGCATCGGTGCTTTGCTGCGTGGGGATCCTGGTGCTGTTTGAACCCCTCTATGGCTTTCTTCTGTCTCGGTTGCCCCAAAAACTGCAGAAAATGGGCTTTGTGAAAGCCGTATTGGCAGCCATGTGTGTTTCACTCACCGCCAACGTTGGATTGATTCCCTGCAATATTTTGTCTTTCAAAACCTTTTCTCTGGCATCCCCTCTGGTCAACCTGATCGCCGTTCCGGTTACCGGTTTCATTTTGTGCGGTGGATTGGCAGCTGCCCTTCTTTCCCTGATCCCCGGCTTCTCCTTCATTGTCAATATTATGTTAACCGCTCTGCGACTGTTGGCAACCCTCGTTTTGACCCTGGGAAAATGGGTCTCCTCCTGCCGTTTTCTGTTGTTGCAACAAGCGTCACCCTTCTTTTGTTTATGCGCTTTTCTGGTGTTGGTCGCCGGTATTCTGTGCTATGTTTTCCGACAAAAATTGAGGACCCATCAAAAGACCTTGATCGCCCTTCTCTTGGTTGTTGTTATGTTAACCGGCTCTCTTGTGCCGGTGTATCCTGCCAACACCTACGAAGTGGTGTTTATCACCAACGGATATCAACTGTCGGTGGCGGTGGTGGGCAACCGGGAAACGGTGGTGATCGGCTGTCACGATGCATATTCGGTCTGCCAGGTGTTAAAGGAACGGGGTGCAAACCGCATCGACCTGCTGGTTGTTCCCCAAGGAAAATATTACCAGGATCAATTGACCCAACTGGATGAGAGTATGCCCATTCAAACCCTTATGGCGTCCCCGCAGTTTGCCATCTCGGGGTTTGCCTCCGCCCTGGCCAATACCCGGCAGGTGGTCAGCCCCTCCCGGTTGACCCTGGGGAACGTCACCGTTACCCAGCAAGAGGCGTTCCAGGCGTTTACGGTGAACCTTGCCGGACATACCCTGCAGTATCTCCAGGATCAAAGCCAGGTCAACAGCCAGACCGGTTACACCGTTGTGGACTGTTACTCCTACGATACACAAGGGTTTTTGCTCACATCCGAAAACGGCGCTTTCAAGCAATATGATTTGAGCGAAACCACCGTTTTACGCCTATCCCCAACCCGTTCCCGCATCTACCGCCCACGTAGGTTGTTGTAAAAAAATCCTGAGCGAATGCTCAGGATTTCTTGTTTTATATACACTTTTTATCGATTTATCTTAACCAATACGGTCGGTTCCCATATAGGGGCGCAATGCTTCGGGGATGGTGACCGAGCCATCCTCATTTTGGTAATTTTCCAAAATTGCGGCAACGGTACGGCCAATGGCAACGCCGGAACCGTTCAGGGTGTGCACCAATTTGGCTTTATCCCCGGCGCCGTTTTTGAACCGGATGGATGCTCGACGGGCTTGATAATCCTCAAAGTTGGAGCAACTGGAGATCTCGCAATACCGGTTATAACTGGGCAACCACACTTCGATATCATAGGTTTTGGCAGAGGAGAAGCCGATATCACCGGAGGACAGGCAAACCACCCGATAAGGCAGACCCAATCCCTGCAGAACCCGTTCCGCATCGTTGGTCAGGGATTCCAATTCCTCGTAGGAATGTTCCGGATCAGCAAATTTTACCAATTCCACCTTG
>CAYLYC010000006.1:0-17964 GCA_964387715.1 uncultured Eubacteriales bacterium
ATCTGGCACAACCCCCTCTTTACAAGGTATTTAAAGGGAAAAAACACATGTACGCCTTTAGTGATGAGGAACGGGATCTGTATCTGCAACAATTGGGCGGCGGCGACGTGCAACGGTACAAAGGTCTTGGTGAAATGGACGGTAAACAACTGTGGGAAACCACCATGGACCCTGCCTTCCGTACAGCGTTGCGGGTAAACCTGGAGGATGCCCAAAAAGCCGACGAGATTTTCTCAATGTTAATGGGTGACGAGGTTGAACCCCGTCGTGAATTTATTGAACAAAACGCAAAATATGTTCAAAACTTGGATGTTTAACAGGAGGTTGAACCATGGCGATCAAAACCATTACCTGTCCTGCTTGTGGGGCAGAACAAGCCATTTTCCGTGGGGAAGATGATACCATGCAATGCGCATTTTGCGGTGAAACCATTGCGTTGCCGGACTATGATCAGACGGAAGAAATGGATTATTCCTATGAAGAACCGGCGAAAGAAACCAGCCCGAAAGTGCAACCGGTTGGAGAAAAGATCGATGCTGTTTTTGTGTTGAGTGAAGAAGAAGTGGGAAACGCCTTTGAGGTTTCCGGAAAAATTCAGGAACGTCGGTGGATCTTATATGCAGAAACCGCAGTATTTTCGGTGGTTGGCATCATAACACTTGTGATGAACGTGCTGAACCTGATGGGTAAAACGGCATCTGCCAAAACCCCCGGTTTCAGCGAATGGCTGATGGTAGCCATTTGCTTTATCATGATTCCTGTGATCTGGACCATGCCCAAGCGCACCAAACAAAAAATCATCCGCAAGTCCACCAGCGGCAACCAATTGGAACTGGGGATCTACGAAAATCTGATTCACGTGCATATCAACGGCAGAGAGGAAGCAGACGATTGGCAACAACCCTTTGACGGCAGTTACGGGGTGATCAACCAAAAGGATCTGTTTGTTCTCACCCTGCAAAACGGTCAGATCTTGGCCATCCCCCATCGGAGTTTAACCGAAGAACAAATTCCTGTTGTGGAACAACGGCTTCTCAGCAAACCGGAAGAAACAGCGGCAGAGAATTAGTTCTTGAAAGGACGATACACTATGAGTGAAGTTGAAATGAACAACGCCGGCAAACTGATTGATGTCGAAATTGTTGACGAAATGCGAAAATCCTATTTGGATTATTCCATGTCGGTTATTGTCAGTCGGGCGTTGCCGGACGTGCGGGACGGTTTGAAACCGGTACACCGCAGAATTTTATATACCATGTATGAAAACGGTTTGTATCCTGAAAAGGCATACCGGAAATGTGCCGACACCGTTGGTGCGGTGCTTGGGCGGTACCACCCCCACGGGGACGCCTCGGTGTATGATGCCCTGGTTCGTATGGCACAGGATTTCTCCTTGCGGTACATGATGGTGGACGGTCAAGGGAACTTTGGTTCGATTGACGGTTACCCTGCCGCCGCTTATCGGTATACCGAAGCCAAACTGAGCAAAATGGCAATGGAAATGCTGAAGGATATTGATAAAGATACCGTAAATTTCCAATCCAACTATGACGACCGGTTGAAAGAGCCCCTCACCTTGCCCTCCCGTATTCCCAGTTTGTTGGTGAACGGTTCTTCCGGTATCGCCGTTGGTATGGCTACCAACATTCCGCCCCACAATTTGGGGGAAGTGGTAGACGCCATGTGCTACTTAATCGATCATCCGGATGCTGAGATCAACGATCTTTGCAACTATATTAAAGGACCGGACTTCCCCACCGGCGGTGTGATCATGGGTCACGCCGGTATTCGGGCGGCCTATGCCACCGGTAAAGGCAAAATCATTTTGCGGGGTAAAGCGGTGATCGAGGAAAGTCACGGCAACTGCTTCCGCATCGTGATCACCGAGATCCCGTATATGGTGAACAAGCAAAACCTGATCAAATCCATGGTGGATCTGATGAAGGATAAACGCATTGAAGGCATCGACGACATTGCTGACTATTCCAGCAAGGAAGGGATGCGCATTGTGGTTGAACTCAAGGCCTCTGCCAATCCCCAGGTGGTGCTCAACCAATTATACAGCTTCACCCAATTGCAGAACACCTTTGGTGCCATTATGCTTGCGCTGGTGAACGGTGCGCCTAAAATCTTGAACCTGAAGGAAATGTTGCAACATTACATTGACTATCAATGCGAGATCATTGAGCGCCGTACCCGGTATGATTTGAAAAAAGCCAAAGAACGGGCTCATATTTTAGAGGCACTGAAAACGGCGCTGGATTTTATCGACGAAGTGATCAAACTGATTCGTGGCAGCAAAACCGTTGCTGACAGTAAACAGGCGTTGGCTGACCGGTTTGGTTTTGACGATGAACAGACCACCGCCATTGTGCAAATGCCTTTGGGCCGCCTGTCCGGTTTGGAAAAACAAAAAATCGAAGACGAACTGAAAGAATTACACGCAAAAATTGCGGATCTGGAAGACATCCTGGCAGATTACAGCCGAATCCTTACCTTGGTTAAGGAAGAGGCATTGGTGGTGCGGGATCGCTTTGTGGACGACCGCCGTACCGAGATCACGGCTGTTTCCGGTGAAGTGGATATTGAAGACCTGATTCCCAATGAAGAATGTGTGCTTACTCTTACCAATCTGGGTTATATGAAACGGTTGCCCAGCGACACCTATCGGGCACAACGCCGGGGCGGCCGGGGTATTTCCGGTATGACCCGCCGGGAAGAGGACTTTGCCCAGCATATGTTCACCTGCTTTGCCCATGACCAGGTGATGTTCTTTACCAATCTTGGTCGGGTGTATCGGTTGAAGGCATACGAAGTTCCGGAATCCACCCGTACTGCCAAGGGCATGAACATTGTAAACATTCTGCCCCTGCAGGAAAATGAACGGGTAACGGTCATGTTGCGGGTTGAACATCCGGATGAACCCCAATACCTGAATATGCTTACCCGTCACGGTGTACTGAAACGCACCATGCTCTCCTCTTTCGACAATATCCGCAAAGGCGGTATTATTGCCATCGATCTGGACGAAGGGGACGAACTGGGTTGGGTTCGCCTTACCGATGGGAACCAGGATCTGCTGGTGGCTACCAAAAAAGGCATGGCCATCCGTTTCCATGAAACCGATGCCCGTCTGGTGGGACGTACTGCCCGTGGGGTAAAAGCCATTACCCTGTCGGAAGAAAAGGACGACGAAGTGGTGGGTCTTGCCCTGATTCGTGAAAACGCCATGTTAATGACCGTAACCGAAACCGGATACGGCAGACGAAGCGAGTTTACCGATTATCGGTTGCAAAACCGGGGCGGTAAAGGGCTGACCAACTATAAAACGGCATTGTATGGCGACGTTGCCGCTGTGGGAGATATTGACGAAAATCAAGATATTATTTTGATCTCCTCTGCCGGTATTGTTATTCGGATTCCGGCTGACAGCGTCAGCACCTATGCCAGAACGGCAAAAGGGGTTCGGGTCATGCGGTTGGATGACCAGGATAAACTGGTCAATATGACCTATGCGGAACACGAAGAAGCAGAAGAAGCCCCTGCCGAAGGGGAAGAAACCCAAGAATAAACAAATCCCGTAGAGAAGTGATTCTCTACGGGATTTTTGTACAATATGGAATGTTGGTCATCAACAGGGTTTACAGAGCGTTGATTTGGGCAACGATCTCATCTGCGTTTACACCGTGCACTTCACATGCCTGGGCAATGGTTTCCCCTCTGGCAGAGGGACAACCCAAACAGTGCATTCCCATGGAAAGCAGAATTTCAGCTGCTTCCGGTTTCACATCCAGCAATTCGCCGATAATCATATCTTTTGTAATTTCCATTGTAAGTTCCTCCTTTATTCTGTAACGGTTGCCGGTTCCATCGCGGCACGGAAGGCATCGGCATCCATTTTTTCGTTTTCGAACAGATATTTTGCAATTTCGTGCAGTTTGTTCATGTGGTCGGTAAGAATTTGTTTTGCCTTGTTGTATTCCTGTTCCACAATGCTTTTGATCTCTTTATCAATGGCGGCGGCAATTTCATCCGAATAGGTGGGGGTGGAGTTGAAATCTCTGCCCAGGAACACTTCTTCGTGGTGGTTGCCGTACAAAATGGGACCCAAATTGTCGCTCATACCGTATTTCATCACCATTTTTTGGGCAATTTCGGTTGCTCGTTCAATATCGTTGGAAGCGCCTGTGCAAATATCCTTTTGGGTCAGTTCTTCTGCCACCCGACCGGCAAGTAGGGAACAAATTTGTTCCTTGAGCTGGGTTTTGGAAACGTGGGATTGATCATCCGCCGGGCGGTACATGGTATAACCGGCTGCCATACCCCGGGGGACGATGGAGATCTGATGAACCTCGTCCTGGGTGGGAAGATAGTAAGAAACGATCGCGTGACCGGCTTCGTGATAACTGGTGATCATTTTGTCGCTTTCTTTCAGCACCCGGGATTTTTTCTCTACCCCCATCACAACCTTGATGGTGGCTTCTTCAATATCGCTTTCCACAATGGCTTTGGCTTTTTTACGAGCGGCAAGCAATGCGGCTTCGTTTAACAGGTTTTCCAGATCCGCACCGGTAAATCCGGCGGTGGTTTGGGCAATCACCTTCAGGTCAACGTCCGGACCTAAGGGTTTTCCTCGGGAATGAACCCGCAAGATGGCTTCACGGCCCTTTACGTCGGGATAACTTACCACGATCTGACGGTCAAACCGACCGGGACGAAGCAACGCCGGGTCAAGTACGTCCGACCGGTTGGTGGCCGCCATGACAATGACCCCTTCGTTAGGACCAAACCCATCCATTTCCACCAGCAACTGGTTCAGGGTTTGTTCCCGTTCGTCGTGACCGCCCCCAAGACCGGTACCCCGTTGGCGTCCAACGGCGTCGATCTCGTCAATAAACACAATGGCAGGGGCGCTTTTCTTGGCTTCACCAAACAGATCCCGCACACGGGATGCACCCACACCAACAAACATTTCCACAAAATCCGAACCGGAAATGGAGAAGAAGGGTACACCGGCTTCACCGGCTACTGCCCGTGCCAGTAAGGTTTTACCGGTACCGGGAGGGCCCACCAACAGCACCCCTTTGGGGATCCGTGCGCCCATATCGTTAAAGCGGCCGGGGGATTTTAAAAATTCCACAATTTCCGCCAGTTCCTCTTTTTCTTCGTCTGCACCGGCAACGTCAGCAAAGGTGGTTTTCCGTTTGTTGTCCCCCTTTTTGTATCTGGCTTTGCCAAAGCCCATGGCCTTGTCGTTGCCCATACCGGCTGACATCCGCTTCATCATAAAATACCAGAAGAAGCCAATGACCACGATCATTAACAGCGTGGGCATAAAACTGGCGATCCATGAGGTCTTGCTCACGGTGTAGTTATAGGAAATGGCCTCCCCATCTTGTTGGGCGTTGGCATATTGTTCCTTCAGCACGTCACCAATATCGTTATAAAAGACGCTCACGTCCGGTACTTCGTAATATTGTTTGCCTTCCTTGCCCTTTTCCACGTATTCCATTTCGCCGGAAGTCAAATTCAAGGTAAAACTTTCGATCTGACCGTCATAGAACTTGTTGACGATCTCGGAATACTGGGGGGTGTTGGCTTGGTTGAATTGCCCCATGGTAGCAATGGCGATGACCAGGATCAGCACCGGGATACCGATGAGCAAAAGAGTGTTGCGTACGTTTTTGTTCATTATGTCACTCCTAATGTAGGGTAATTGAGGACGGAAAATGCGTGGGCTGAACAAACCGAGTAAAAACAAGGAAACTACGGGTTCTGCACGTTGTTTGCATCCTCTGTTATTTCTATTTGAAGCACCTGCCCAGTGGAATCGGTGGGTTGACAGCGTTTGTCACAGCCCACACCTTCTACCCAAAGGATTCCCTTTTCATCCGCAAGAATCAGGGCAGAGTCCCGTTGCCGGACAGGCAGTTTCATTTCGTTAAACAGTTTTTTTAAGGTTTTGGTGCAATTCCTGCCAGGCAGCGTGATGGCATCACCCGGTTGGCGGTTGCGAAGAATCAGGTTCTTCCCTATTGTATCACCGTCGGCGACAATATATGTTAATAAATTGTGAACGGGGGAAGAAAAATTTTTGTGATACACCCCTTGCCGCAAGGTGATCTGTCTGCCTTGCACAAGGATGGGATGGTTGAGCGTAACCGGTTGGCAAAAACGGTTGGTGGGTTGGATGGGTTCACGATAAAAGGTGAGCACACCCTGTTTTACCTGGGCGGTAACGCCGGGCAAGGAACAAGCCCCATCCCCTTTTTGCAACAGTAAAAGCAATTGTTCCCGATGGACTGCGGAAAAAACACCGTTGCCATGTTGCTCCAGCAAATGCTTGATCGCGTAAGCAAGAGGAACCGGGTCGCTTTGCAAAAGAAGGGGAACCGAATACCCTTCATCCAAACGGCTTTCCTGTACTAATTGTTGCCCGATCCGGCAAAGATAGTCAAAATCTTTTCGGTTGAGGGCGGTGCAACGGGAAACGGTTTGCAAAAACCCGGGATTTTCTGTAAGGCAAAAGGGAATCAACTGATGGCGGATGCGATTCCGGGTGTAACGATCCTGCTGGTTGGTCTCATCGTTGGCAAAGACAAGAGAATGATCCCGGCAGTATTGCTCGATCATCTTCCGGGTGCATTCCAGCAAAGGGCGGACAACGGTGCCTCGCACCGGGGGAATGCCGGAAAGCCCCCCAAGACCCGAACCGCGAATCAGGTTCATCAACACGGTTTCCGCATTGTCGTCTGCCGTGTGGGCGGTGGCGATCTTATCCACCTGGGGGATGGCGTGGAAAAAGTCGTATCGCACCTTTCGGCCGCAGGTCTCCTCACTCATACCCCATTCCCTGGAAAGGGCGGGGACGTCTGCGGTGTGGAGGTAAAAGGGAATCGCCAATTGCTCACACAAGCGCCGGGCAAGTTCCTGGTCCTGCAACGCCGCTTCTCCCCGGATGGAATGATTCACATGAGCGGCACACAAGGTGATGCCCAGCCGGTCACGCAGGGTATAAAGCAGGTGAACCAGCGCCACCGAATCTGCGCCGCCGGAAAGCCCCACCAACACCCGGTCACCGGGGGAGAACATATCATATTGCTCCATTGTGGCGGTTGCCACCTGACAAAGATTATTGTCCATGATTATAAACCCATTATAAAATTAGTATTCCAAATCATCTTCCTGCGCCATAAATTTGGCGTAGCGGCCGTCCCAACGGAGTTTTGCCACTTCGGTGGAGCCGTGACGGTTTTTTGCCACAATGCATTGGGCTTCATTGGGGTCGGAATCGGTATCTTCGCCGCTGATGGCGTAATAATGAGGACGGTGCAACAGCAAAACGATGTCGGCGTCCTGCTCAATAGAACCGGATTCACGCAGGTCAGACAGTTGAGGCACGTGGGAGGTGCCTTTGGATTGTCCTGCACGGGACAACTGGGAACATACGACCACCGGGATGTTCAGTTCCTTTGCCATGATCTTTAAGTCCCGGGTCATTTCGGACACCTGTTGTACCCGGTTTTCCGACCGGCCGGGTGGTTGTAACAATTGGAGATAGTCAATAAACACGATATCCGGTTTGCTGCGCCGGAGTTTTGCCTTGATCTGTTGTACGGTAATGGCAGAGGTTTCGTCCACAAACAAATTGGCTTCATACAAAGCGCTGGTGGCATAAGTCACCCGCTCCCACTCTTCCAGGGAAAGCCCTCCCTGGCGAAGCCGGGAGATATCCACGTTAGCGTCAAAGGAAAGCATCCGTTGTGCCAATTGGTCCCGGGACATTTCCAAGGAGAAAAAGGCCACTTTTCGTTTGGAACGAACGGCGATCTCCCGTGCCATATTAAGAATCAAACTGGTTTTACCCATACCGGGACGGGCACCGATGATCACCAGGTCGGACCGGTGCAAACCGCCGATAATACGGTCCAGGGTGGAAAGCCCGGTGGGAATGCCCTGCAGTTCTTTGCGCAGATCCGGGTCTTCCATTTGATTAAGCCGCACCAGCGTTTCGTTGGTAATGATCTCGTTCAGCCGAATCAAACCGGTGGTTTCTTTGCCTTGGCGAATCTCGTAGATGCGTTGCTCAGCCGCATCAATTTGCAATGCGGCAGGAATGGTGGCATCGGTGGCGGTCTCCACCGTTTCTCTGCCCACCTGAATCAATGAGCGGATATAGAATTTTTCAATCACCACTTCGGCATAAGCCCGGATGTTTTGTACAGAGGGGACCAGTTGCGCCAGTTGGGTGAGATATTCTTTTCCCCCGGCTTGTTCATAGTCGCCATTGGAACGGAGTTGTTCCAAAATGGTAACAAAGTCCATGGGCTTGTTGATGGCCGCCATGGTGGCCATGGCGTTAAAGATGGCCTTGTGTTGGGGAAGATAAAAATATTCGGGATGCAACGTGGCAACCACTTCATCATTGATACAGCCCGGGTCAAGCAAAATTGCCCCCAGTACCGATTGTTCATTCTCCAAACTATACGGCATATTCAGCCCTTCAAAACTGTTGGTCCAGTCGTTCACGGCACATCCCCCCATCATGGAAATTCATAGTTATTATACCACGTCAACCCATGACTGTCAACAAAACGGGGGACATTTTTGGGCAAGAAAAAAAGAGCTGAAAAAAACGAACGTTTTTCACAGCTCCTTTAATTTACATCCCTTTGTTTCGTTTTGTGAACCGTTATCCCAGGGCTTTCATTTGGGCAATGACCTCTGCCGGGTTGGGGGCGTTAAACAGCGCACTGCCGGCAACCAACACGTCTGCACCGGCATCCACTACCAGTTTGCCGGTTTCCAGATTGATGCCGCCGTCTACTTCGATGAGCATATCGGTCAAGCCACGGCGGTTACATTCTTCCCGCAGGATACGGACCTTGTCAATGGCACAGGGCATAAAGCTTTGTCCCCCGAATCCGGGTTCTACCGACATGACCAGCACCATGCCGATTTTTTCAAGATAGGGGAATGCGGCTTCGGCAGGGGTGTTGGGTTTCACCGAAACGGCAGGAATCACACCTTGCTCCCGAATGGCATCCAGCGTACCGTCAATATCCGATTCCGCTTCCACGTGGATGGTGATATAATCAGCGCCGCTTTTGGCGAACTGTTCAATATAACGATGGGGTTCTTCTATCATCAAATGCACGTCGATGGGCATATCGGTGTGTTTGTTCAGGTCTTTCAAAACCGGGATCCCAAAGGAAATGTTGGGGACAAACATACCGTCCATTACGTCAAAATGCAACAGGTCTGCGCCGGCGGCACGAATGGCATCGCAATCTTCCCCTAATTTAGCGAAGTTGGCAGATAAAATGGAAGGGGCAATTTGAATCATAACGATTCCTCCTACAAGTGGTTTATACTGACATTTTATCACCGGCCAACTCAAAAGTCAATATGGGGAAAGCCCACTTTTTTTGTCGAAGATATTGACAAACAAAGAAAGGGGATATAAAATGAGAATTACTCTCAAATTAAGAAGGGACGAATGGCTGTGAAAGGATACCAAACCCAGCAAAAAAGAGAATTGTTGGCGTTTTTGCGCCGTCACGCCCTTACCCCCCTATCCATTGAGGATATGGTGGCTGGGTTGCACACCATGGGGAAAAGCACGGTGTACCGTCTGGTCAATCAATTGGTAGAATCGGGGGATGTGGCTCGGTTTGTCAAGGGAAACAACCGGCATTTTGTTTATCAATATCTGGAACGGGACGATTGCCGCCGCCATTTGCATTGCCGGTGTGTTACCTGCGGGAAACTGTATCATTTGGATGATGCCGCCGCCCGTGGGGTTCAGAAGACGCTGGGGGCAACCGGCTTTTTTCTTGACCCGGGCAAAACCGTGCTGATGGGTACCTGCGCCGGTTGCGGCGGAAAGGAGCAGCCATGAAGCGATGGATCTGTATGATGGTGATAGGGGCAATGCTGCTGTGCTGTACCGGTTGTGGCAATACCCCAAATTCATCTGCACCTGCGGTGGTTGCCACGATTTTTCCTGGCTATGATCTTGCCCGACAAATCGCCAACGGACGGGTTGGGGTGACCATGTTATTGCCGCCGGGCGGTGAGGTGCATGGTTACGAGCCCTCTTTGGCAGAACTTGCGTTGGTACAGCAATGCGACGTGTTTATTTACAACGGCGGTGACGGTGACCGCTGGGTGGAAGATCTGTTGGCGTCCTGCGACACCTCACGCATCACCGTGATTCGCATGATGGATCACGTGGAACTGTTGGCGGCGGGGGAAGAACATCACCAGCAGCATCATCAACATACCCACGATGAGGCGGATGAACACATCTGGACCACCCCTGCCAACGGAGCGGCCATTGCCAAGGTGATTTATGAGGGGATGAAAAGCCGTCTTCCGGAATATGAGGAATCCTTTGACCGGGGATACCATTCCCTGAAGGAGCAACTGACCGATCTGGAACAGGGCTATGAGGTGCTACGGAAAGACGCTCTGCCCACCTTGGTGGTGGCTGACCGGTTCCCCTTTTTGTATTTAGCCCATGAATACGGGCTGGACTATATCGCCGCTTTTTCCGGATGTTCCTCCAATACGGAAGCAACCCTGTCTTCGGTGGCGGCGTTGATGGAGCAGGCAAGAGAAAGCCGGTCGTCCAAGGTGATCTTGCATACGGAATTTTCCGACCGGGTATTGGCAAACACCGTCGCCCAGGGGGTGGGGGGAACCACCGCCCTGCTCCATTCCTGTCACAACGTGACTAAGGAGGAGTGGAATAGCGGCGTGACCTATACCGGGTTATTGGAACAGAATCTGACGGTCTTGAAAGAGGTGTTTGGACTGTGAGTATATTGGAATGTAAAAAGGTAACCTTGTGTTACCAAAACAAACAAGTGGTAAAGGATTTGTCCTTTCGGGTGGAACCGGGTGAGATCGTTGGCATTGTGGGTGAAAACGGTTCGGGAAAAAGCACCTTGCTGAAAGGGCTGTTGGGCTTGAAAAAGCCGGATGGGGGCGAAATTATTTACGGTGTGGGCTGTACCCCCAAAACCATGGGGTATCTGCCTCAACAGAGTGAAGCGGACACGGATTTTCCTGCCACCGTTTCCGAAGTGGTTCACGCCGGACTGGTCGGGAGAAAATCCGGACTGTTTTGGAAAAAAGAGGATCATCGGCAGGTGGCGGATACCTTGGAAAAATTGGATATGAAAGCATACGCAACCCATCCCTTTGCCCGGTTGTCCGGCGGTCAGCAACAACGGGTGCTGTTGGCACGGGCGTTGGTTGGGGCAAGATCCATGCTGATCCTGGACGAGCCGGTTACCGGGCTTGACCCCCGTGCCGCCGCCATGATGTACCGCTGTGTAAAGGAACAGAACCGTGCCCGGAATATGGCTGTGTTAATGGTTTCCCATGATGTGGACGGCGTGTTGGGTCTGGCGGATAAAATTCTGCATCTTGCCCACAACGACGCTTTTTTCGGAACGGTGGAGGAATATCTGCTTTCCCCCTTTGGGAAAGGGTTTTTAGAGGGGGGATCGTTATGTGGTTGACCCAGGTGTTTTCTGACCCGTATTTACGGGGCATCCTTTTACGGGCGTTGTTGGTGGGATGCGCCGTTTCGGTTTGTGCCGCTCTGCTTGGGGTGGTCCTGGTATTAAAACGGTTCTCCATGATGGGGGATGGACTGTCCCACGTGGGTTTTGGTTCCCTGGCGGTGGCATCGGTATTGGGGATCAGCGCTGATTTTGCGCTGGAATTTTCTTTGCCGATCGTTATGGCGGTGGCCTTTTTGCTGATGCTGCTCACCGGTAAAGGAAAACTGGGGGGTGACGCCGCCATCGGGGTGATCTCCTCCTCCGCCATGGCCATGGGGGTCATACTGTATTATTTGTCCGGCGGAATGACCGGCGACGCCTGCAACAGTTTGTTTGGCTCGGCTTCGGTGGTTACGCTGTCAACCAAAGACGTGGTGATCAGTTTGGTGCTTACCGGTTTGGTGATCGGGTTGTTCGTTTTGCTTTATCCCCGTATTTTCGCCGTTACCTTTGACCCCACCTTTGCCCGTGCCGCCGGCGTTGGCGGTGTTGGTTACCAATTGATGCTTTCCGCATTGATCTCGGTAACGGTGGTGGTTGGCATGAAAATGATGGGGGCGATCATGATCTCTGCCATTATTATTTTCCCTGCCCTTACCGCCATGAAACTGTGCCGGAGTTTTCGGGGTGTGGTGATCGCCGCCGGGCTGATTTCTTTGGGATGCTATCTCATTGGATTTACGGTTGCCTGTATTGCCGGGTTGCCAACCGGTGCCGTGGTGGTCATGGTCAATGTGCTGGTTTTATTGGGCGTATCCCTGTTGCGTGGGCACGAAAGGGCACAATAACCGGCTCACCGCTTGACAAAAGGCGTAGAATGTCATAAAATAAGAGAAAATGACGATCAGGTGAACTATGAAGATTTTACTCATTCGTTTGCTGGTGTGGGGGCTTCGGTTGCTGTATGCCCCTATGAAGCTGCGTAAAACAAAACCGCGGGTGGTGTGGCTGTCCCGTCAGGCGGATCAACAGTCCGGGGATATGGCCATGCTGTCGGCAGAAATCAAAAAGCAACATCCGGAATATGAACAGATCTTTCGGTTGCGTCGGTTGAGGGACGGTAAGAACGCATCGGTTTCCTATCTGTTTGGTTTGATCGGGGATATGTGGCACATTGCAGGGGCAACTCTGGCAGTGACCGACACCTATTCCATCCCCCTTTCCTGTCTGCATCATAAATCCACGCTAAAGGTGGTACAGATCTGGCACGCATTGGCGGCGGTAAAGCAATTCGGTTGGCAGTCGGTGGGCAAACCCCAGGGCAGAGACCGGGCGGTTTCCCAGGCAATGTGTATGCACAAGGGTTATCACGCGGTGATTGCCCCCTCTCCCAAAACGGCGGAATATTTTTGCGGCGGATTTGGGTGTGATCCGGGGGTCGTGAAGATCGCCTCCCTTCCCCGGGTGGACGAGTTGATGGCTGGCGATTCCCGTCGGGAAGAATTTGACACCTTGAATCCTTGGGTGGCAGGAAAACGGCTGGTGGTATACCTCCCCACCTTCCGGGATGGGGATGAGCAAATGATCGCTCATCTGCATCAGAGTTTTACCGGTCGGGAGGATGTGGCGCTGATCGTTTCGCCCCATCCCTTAAGCCGGGCGTATGGGGATGAACGGTACCGGTATGAGGGGCAGTTCTCCTCCTATGATCTGATGAAACTTTCGGACGGTTTGATCACCGATTATTCCGCCTGTTCGGTGGAGGGGTCGTTGCTGGGCAAACCCCTGTGGTTTTATCTGCCGGACTACGACCGGTATGAACGGGAGCAGGGACTGAACGTGAATATTAAAGCGTGGTTTCCCACTGCATGGTTTGACCGACCGGAGGATTTGATCCGGGCGCTGGACGAACCCTATGATTTTACGGCACTGACACAGTTTGCCCAAACATTTGTTACCAACCAAGGCACAAACAATACGCATCAGTTGGCAAAATTGCTTTGTGACCTTGTGAATCAATAAGGAGTATCATTATGAAAAGAATTTTAACTTACGGTACCTTTGATTTGTTGCATTATGGACACATCCGGATTTTAGAACGGGCAAAAGCATTGGGCGATTATCTGGTGGTTGCCATCTCCACCGATGAATTCAATGCGCTGAAAGGCAAAAAGGCCTATCACAGTTACGAGACCCGTAAAAAAATGCTGGAAGCCATCCGTTACGTTGATTTGGTCATTCCGGAAGAGAACTGGGAACAAAAAATCCAGGACGTGAAGGACTACAAGATCGACGTAGTGGTTATGGGGGACGACTGGGCAGGCAGCGACAAGTTTGATTACTTAAAGGAATACTGCGACGTGGTGTTTTTGGAACGCACCCCCGGTGTTTCCACCACCCAGATCAAAAACGATCTAAACTTAAAAGAAGACAAATAATTCAACATCAATCCGGGAATAACTTGAACTGCATTTGACCCCGAACCTTGGGTCGGGTGGTTCAAGTTTTCCTGTTTTAAGGTAAAGGCAGGTGAGGGCCATGTTTGGCATCTTGAGAAAGAAAATCAAAGGACTTGGGAACAATTATCAACCGGGGTATCTTCGGCTGTTGAAGCAACCCATTGACTCCAACCTTGTTTTGCTGGAAGGGGGTCAGGGGACCAATCTCAACGGTAATATGTTTGCCTTGCTCAAAACCTTACAAACCAACCCTGCCTATGGGGACAAAAAGGTGGTCTACACCGTAACCAAAGCCAATCGCCAGGCGGCGAAAGAGCGGATGGAAGCATACGGTTTTTCCGGTGTTACCTTGGTGGTGCGCAATTCCCGGGCTTACTGCCGGGCGTTGGCAAGGGCAGGGTATTTGTTTACCGACAATTCCTTTCCCCCTTATTTTAATAAACGAGCGGGGCAAACCGTGGTCAACACCTGGCACGGAACCCCCTTAAAAACCCTGGGCAAAGCCAGTCGATCCGGCTTTACTTCCTTGGCAAACGTGCAAAAAAACTTTCTCAACAGCGACTATGCTTTGTTCCCCAATGATTTTACCCGTCAGGTGTTTATGGAGGATTATGATTTAGCCCCCTTGTTTGGCGGCGTGAGCGTGATGGCAAACTACCCCAGAAACTGCGTGTTTTACGATACGCAGGCAGGGGAAACCATGAAAGCCGCCCTTGGTCTGGCAGACAAACGGGTGTTTTGTTATATGCCCACCTGGCGAGACGGTGTGGCGGTAGACCGCCAACTGGAACAAACCAAAGAAATTCTGGAACAATTTGACCGGTTGCTGGACGATGATACGGTGTTGTTGGTCAACCTTCATTTTTTACTGGCATCGGCCATTGATTGCCAGGGGTTTACCCATATCCGGTATTTCCCTGCCCGGTATGAGACCTACGAAGTGTTAAACGCCTGTGATGGATTGATCACCGATTATTCCAGCGTGTTTTTTGATTATGCCGTCACCCGGAAAAAGGTGATCTTATTTGGCTATGACAAGGAAGAATACCTTGCCGCAAGAGGGTTGTATATGGCATTGGAATCCCTGCCCTTCCCGGTGGTATCCACCGTGGAACAGGCGGTGGCAGAAATGGACCTTCCCCCGGTGGTGTTGCCGGAATTTTTGGAAACCTTTTGTGCCGGCGGCAGTTTGGATGGTTGCCGGGATCTGCTGGATCTGGTGTTCACCGGTGAAAGCCAGACCTTGCGGCTGATTCAGGAAACCCCGGCGGAAGATCTGCGGCTGGTGTATGCCGGCGGCATTTCTTCCCATACGGTGGCAGGGTTAACGGAACTGATGGAGAAAACACCAAAACAACCTACGGTGGTGGTATACCGTGGGGGGTTGACCGATGCCAAAAAGAAGCAGTTAGAGCGTTTGGGGGAACCGGTGTGGGTGTACGGGTTGCTCAACACCTTGCAATTCTCCCCCTTGGAGTGGCTGGGTGCCAAACTTGGCAAAAAGGATGTTCCCGCCTTTACCCGAGAAGCCAACCGTTTGTTTGCCGGTATCCGACCTGCCGTTGTTGTGAAGGGCGCCGGTACCTCCCGGTTCATGGGGGGTATCTTGCGTGGGTTGTGCCGGAATGAGGATATTCCCATGGAACAAGGGGAATGGATGAACAAAACCGCCGCTTTTACCCCCATTCTTCCCTGGTATTTCCCCTTGCGAGGCAAATTGCGGTGCTTTACCCTGTTTTCCTATCAAACCGGTCAACCGGTGGAACTGAAAAACACCTTTTTACAGGTGGGGGACAATGTTGTTCCTGCAAAGATCACGGGCTTTTCCTATCGGGGGGGCAAACGCCATCTTGGTTTGTGTTGTTTTTCCCTTTCCAAAGAAGAACTGAACCGGATGCCTGCCAACAGTCCGGTGGGACTTTGCTACAACACCGCCAACGGGGAAACGGTTTCCTGTCACGGGCGGTATTGTTGGTTGCCGGTCAACCTTTGTCTGGGGTTGCGCAGCGTCATGTGGAAGGATAAAGCCACCCAAACGGTGGCCATCTTCCGTCAAATGCCGGGCAACCGGTTGAACGTGTACGTTCGTTCTGCCAATGTGTCGGATGGAATATGGTATCGCCTCAAGCAAACGGCAGCATTTATATGCAGTTTGTTCTGGCATACCAAAAAAGCCAACTCCCTGGTGTTGTTGTTTGAAAAAAACGGAGCAAAATATGAAGAAAGCGCCAGCGTGCTGTTTGAAGAACTGTTGGCGTCGGGGTATACAAACGCCTATTTTATTGTGGATCAACAGTATCCCTATTTAGACCGTGTGCCGGAGGGTTGCCGATTCAATTTGTTGTACAAACATTCCTTCCGTCATTATCTCTATTTCTTCCGGGCAAAAACCCTGATCGGCACCGAAGCGGTTGCCCACGCCATTGACCTGAAGACCTTTAACGCCTTGGCGTTGCTGAAGATCGTCAGCCGGAAACTGAACTACGTGTTTTTACAGCACGGGGTCATGTATATGGTGTCATTAAATTCCGAAGCCCGGGATGTGTTTGCCCCCAAACGGATGAAGAACGGGTACAAATACCGGGTGGTCACCTCCTCTGATGCAGAAGCCAACCACTTTATGACCTTGGGCGGTTATCCCAAAGAAAGTTTGTATATTTGCGGATTGCCAAAGTTCGACCGCAATCGACATACTCCCACGGCGGATCGTATTGTTATCATGCCTACCTGGCGTCCTTGGGAAATCAACCAGGCACGGCAGGATTTTACCGCAACCGGGTATTATCAAATGTTGATGGGAATGTATAACAGCGTCCCTGACCGGTGGAAGGACAAGGTGCAGATCCTGCCCCATCCTCTGATCGTTAACGAACTGGGAAAACTGCCCCAGGCGGTGGCGGATAAAATGGTGACAAGCGGTCGGTATGATGAAATATTGCAGGATACCGCATTGCTGATTACCGACTATTCCTCCATTGCGTACGACGGCTTTTATCGGGGGGCAAACGTGATTTTTGACTGGAGCGAAAAGGATCAATGTATGGCGCAGTACGGTCCCTCCACCCGATTGATGCTCAACGAGGACAACGTGTACGGAGACGTGGTGTATACCTCCCAGGAACTTCGTGAGGCCATCGAAAACAACTATTTGCAACCCCAATGTGAACGGTATCAGGAACGCTATCAAGCCATTGTGGCATTTCATGATTCTCAAAACACAAAGCGGTTGATGGAATGCTTGAAAAAAGACGGTTTGATTCAATAAATATGGAGAAAAAACGCAAGAAACTTTCATCGGCGGTGTTGGTTTTGTTGGCGGCGATGCACTGAACGAACAGAATTACGTAAGAGCCGTTTTAGCGTTTTTGGTCACCTTGTTGGTGGCGGCAGGCGGATGGTTTGCTTATGGAAAGCATAGCAAATGGAAACAAAATAAAGAAGAGAAGGATGGGTGCATATCAATCATCCTTCTCTTTTTTGTGTACCCCTTTTATCATTTTTTTACAGATTCTTTTTTCATAAATTTCTTGACAAGGGCGGCGGTGTATGTTATTAAGAAAGTAACCCGTATTGTGAAAGGAGCGTTTCCTATGAGTAGTAGCATTCCCTTTGTATTTACCGAAAACAAAAAGCCCTATGCGGTGGTGATGAAAAACGAATGGCCCCGTGCCACCGACATCTTTTTGAATTACATACAAAAAACCACCGGCGGCCGTCTGAACGTCTCGACGGTAGGCGGAGGGAAATCCTTCGTTTACACGATCGTATGCACAGCGGCGATCATGCTGCTGGCCGTTTCGGGCGTGATGCAGCTCCTTTCCGCCAACACCGATAACTTTACCGAAGATCAGATCGTGATACGAAAGATACTCGGTGTCGCGACCATTGCGGCGGCGACAGCGCTGATCTTTATGATGACACAGCTTTCAAATGAAAACAGGGCGGGCCTGCGCAGGTGGTGCGCCGGGATACTGATCCTCTTCAGCGGG
>CAYLYC010000007.1:0-16081 GCA_964387715.1 uncultured Eubacteriales bacterium
CCTCCATATCCGCAATCACAGATATATCATGAGCGCCGGTAACGGTTTTTCCGCCAATGCCAACTGTTTTAACCTGAACCCCAACTCTGCGGAGCATATCCAAAGGCGTTAACGCCTCGGTTTCTTCAAATCCGTTGGCCAAAAACATATAAATCATTTATAAGCACTCCTTCACCGCCGACAAAACCCATTGTCCGATTTCTTCAACCGACAACGGTTGCCCGTCTTTACTGCAATCCATGATGTGCCAGTCGTCAATTTGAGCGGCATATTCCGCCGCTGAACGACATTTCGCCAAATACGCTAAATCTTTTTCATGGATATCTTTTTTGGAGTCGTCTCCCCCATAACGGCCGGTCATGAGCTTTTGCGAAATCTCCACCGGCATTTTTAAGTAAATCACCTTGTCCGGCTTTGGAATACCAAATTTCGTATACTCTAAATCCCCCAGCCATTGGGCAAAATAGTCCCATTCCTCCTTGGGGAGTTTGGTCATCTGATGAACCAGATTAGAGGTAACATAGCGGTTGGCAATCACAATGCCGCCCTGCTGGTAAAAACAACCCCAATCTTTTTTGAACGAAGCATACCGATCCACCGCATAAAACGTGGAGGCGGCATAACAGTTTACCGAATCCGGTTTATCGCCAAACTCACCCTGTAAATACATCTCCACCAAACTGCAAGAGGGTTGACCGTAGCAAGGAAAGGATAGTTCCCGCACAGGATAACCCAGTTCTTGCAAATGCTTTGTCAGTAGTGCCGATTGGGTTCCTTTACCGCTACCGTCCAACCCTTCAACAACGATCAATTTTCCTTTTTTGGACATAGCGTTTCACCCAATTCCTTAAAATATGATAGTTCTTTGGCAACCGTTTGTTCCATTTCCCGGTTGGTTTCTCTGGTATAAAAGGGCATTGTGATCACAGGGCCGTTAAATCCGGCTTCACCCAGCCAGGTAAAAATATCCCTATAATTGATCATTCCTTCATAAGCCGGAAGCCAGGCAGGATACCACCCTTTATTGTCTGTAACAGTATCATCCGAGCGGAAATACCCAACATCCTTTGCACCCAGCGCCGACAGATACTCACCAAGCAAGTCGATCTGATACCAAAATAGTTCGTAACCTTCTTGACAAACATTATTGCCCGGATCCATTTTGATTCCAATGTAGCGAGCATCCAAACCCTTAATTCCCTCAAACGCCGCCGTGGCGTTATGGGGATAACATTGACCGTGCAACTGAATCACGCACTGTAACCCGGCTTTTTCCCCCGCCAACGCCGCTTGTTCTGCTTGTCGGCAAAACCGATCCCGGTAAGAACCCACGTCATCATCCATGGCTTTTATTACGTGTTGCATCCGCACCTGCGTAATACCGTTGTCTGCATAGATCTTCAACAAGTCCAATTGGCTGTCATCGGACAATATGGTATCTAAATTCAAGTCAGCACTACCGTATTTCACTTCCAATCCATGACGACCGGCAGCGGCAACAAAGGTTGGCAGATCATGCTTTGCATCACTGCGAGAGATCCAATAGCCATCCCGGATCAAAGCGGTAGGGCCGTCAAATCCCATTTGCGCCGTTGCATCCATCAATTCGTCTAAAGAATAGTGCTGGAAGTTTTTTGGAAACAAATAATACTTCATAGACACACCAATTTTACCCTTCTAAATACCATTTTTCTATTGTGCAAACCATATCAGATACCTTATAATGCTATTGTACAATTTTGACGGGAAAATGTCAACTATTATCCGGCCAACAAGAAAAACAATGCTGTAACGAATCACAGCATTGAGAAAGAGAGAGCGTACATGGAACACAAAATATTTTCCTACCAAACGTTAGATGACCTTGCCAAGAATCTTACCGAAATCGGTGAAGAACTGCAACCCACCCAGGATGTTTCGATCCTATCCCGGAACATTCAATTGGATGATATTACAATGAGTAACCGAATTGCCTTCCAGGCGATGGAGGGCTGTGACGGTGAGCCAAACGGCGCCCCCTCCCCCCTTACCCGCCGCCGGTACCGCCGATTTGCGGCATCCGGTGCTGCCTTTCTATACGTAGAAGCAACTGCGGTCGACCCCACGGGCAGAGCCAATCCTCTGCAACTCATGATTACCAAGGATAATGTGAATGATTTTTCCCATATGGTAACCGAAATGAGAACCATTGCCAAAGAAAAAGGATTGTGCGATCCATTGATCGCATTACAACTCACCCATTCCGGCAGATATTCTAAAAATGCCGATGGTATACCTTCCCCGGTTGTCGCCCATCCCGATCCGGAACGGGACCCTGTGGGTGTAATCCCTCGGGTCATCACCGATGATGAATTAGATGCCCTGGAACAAAAATACATAGACGCCGCAATTCTTGCCAAACAGGCCGGTTTTGACTGTGTTGATATTAAATGCTGTCACGGTTATCTGATAAACGAGTTGACCGGCGCTCGGCTGAGGGAGGGTAAATACGGCGGTAGTTTTGAAAACCGCACCCGGCTGATCAACAACATCACCCGGCGAATCGGCAAGGAAGTGGGCATTTCCATGATGGTTCGGCTGAACATTCACGACGAATATCCCTATCCCTACGGCTTTGGTGTGGACCAGAAGGATTTTCGTATTCCCGACCTAACCGAACCCAAACTTCTGGTTGACATTCTGATCGCCAACGGTGTTTCCATCATTGACTGCACCGCCGGAAACCCCTATTACAACCCCCACGTAAACCGTCCCTTTGACATCGCCGGTTATATCCCGCCGGTCAGCCAAATCGAACAGTTGATGAAGCATTGGAACACCGTTCGGGAATTGAAACAACACAACCCCAACGCCATTTACATCGCCAGTTTATTAACCTGGTTGCGGCAGTTTGCTCCCAATTTGGCGGCCGCTGCGATTGAGGAAGGATGGTTCGATATGGCTGGCTGGGGCAGACAAAGTTTCGCCTATCCGGACTTTCCCCGGGAACTGTTGGAAACCGGCAGGATCGATCCTAAAAAATCCTGTATTGCTTGTAGCAAGTGTACCGACTTGATGAGAACCGGTCACGGTACAGGATGTGTCATTCACGATGAACACTACACAGAACTATACAAATCCATCCCCATCGAAAAACGGCCAAAGCCCTCTAAAAACATTCGAGAACGTGTATAAAGAAAGGAAGAGAAACCATGAAAACTGCTATCATTACCGGTGCATCCCGTGGTATCGGACTGGCGATTGCCAAACAGTTGTATGAAGATGGATGCAACATTGCCGTATTTGACCTGGCCGACCAGACACAAGCTTTAGAAACGTTATACAATAACGGCATGGAGAAAAGCCGTGTCCTATATGTAAAAGGTGATCTGACCAAAGAAGAATGCCGCAAAGAGTTGATTGAAAAAACGGTGGGATCCTTTGGCAGAATCGATATTTTAGTAAACAACGCCGGTGTCGCACCCCGGGTTCGCGCCGACCTTCTGGACATGAATGAAGATAGTTTTGATTTTGTTATGGGCGTTAACGTAAAGGGGAATTTGTTGCTCACCCAAGGGGTTGCCAAACAAATGATAAAACAAGAAAAAATCGGCAAACGAAAAGGCGTTATTGTTAACATTTCTTCCTGTTCTGCCTATACTTCCTCCACCAACCGTGGGGAGTATTGCGTATCAAAAGCCGGCGTATCCATGCTAACAAAATTGTTTGCCGACCGATTGGCACCGGAAGAAATCAACGTATTTGAGGTTCGGCCCGGTATTATTGCCACCGATATGACCGCAAAGGTAACCGAAAAATATGATAATCTGATCTACAACCAGGGTGTTTTGCCCATCGCCCGCTGGGGAACTCCGGAAGATGTAGCCGGTGCTGTCAGCGTTTTATGTGAGGAACGTCTTTGCTATTGCACCGGGGATATCATCAATGCAGATGGCGGTTTCCACATTCAACGACTGTAAGGAGAACACCATGGAACATACAACACAAAAAATCGGTCAAAAAACCGTTGATATCTATTCCCTCAACACTGTTGTGGTTGGTTCCGGCGCCGCCGGACTAAACGCCGCCGACACATTATACACGCTGGGGCAAACCGATATCGCCATTTTGACCAACGGTTTCAATCGGGGAACCTCCCGCAACACCGGTTCTGATAAACAAACATACTACAAACTTTCCCTCTCCGGCCATTGTCCCGATAGTGTCGGTGCTATGGCACAGGATTTGTTTTCCGGCGGTTGTGTGGACGGTGATATTGCCCTTTGTGAAGCCGCATTATCCGCAAAGTGTTTTTTAAAGCTGTGTGCGATTGGCGTTGATTTCCCAACAAATCGTTATGGTGAATACGTAGGATACCAAACCGACCATGATACCGCCGGGAGAGCCACATCCGTCGGTCCTCTCACCTCCAGGTTCATGACCGTACAATTGGAGCAGGAAATCCGCAAGAAACATATCCGGATCTTTGACGGATATCAGGTAATTGCCCTGTTAACCAACGGGGATCGCATCCGTGGTTTGCTTACCTATTCCCCCACTGCCCTCAACCCCTTTGCTATTTTCAACTGCAAAAACGTGATCTATGCAACCGGCGGACCTGCCGGTATGTATGCACTTTCGGTTTTTCCCGAAAGCCAAATGGGGGCAACCGGCGTGGCCTTAGAGGCAGGCGTTAAAGGAAGAAACCTAACCGAATGGCAGTTTGGATTGGCTTCCCTGTCCCCCCGGTGGAACGTTTCCGGCACCTATATGCAGGTACTTCCCCGCATGGTTTCCATTGATAACGATGGAATCCAACGAGAATTTGTACAGCAGTATTACCAGGACGATGCCAAAGCATTGTCTATGATATTCAAAAAAGGGTATCAATGGCCGTTTGACGTAAGAAAAATCGACGGTTCATCCTTGCTCGATTTATTGGTTTACCGTGAAACTGTGCTGCTTGGCAGAAAGGTGTATTTGGACTTTACCAAAAACCCATTGGATACACCTCCCTGCTACGACCAACTGGAACGGGAAGCCGCAGAATACCTTCGCAATGCCAATGCCGATTTCGGCACACCGGTTGAACGGTTGATCCACATGAACCAACCGGCATATCAGCTGTATCTGGATAAAGGTGTGGACTTAAAGACCCAACTGTTAGAGGTTGCCGTATGTGCCCAACACAACAATGGCGGACTGGATGTTGATCTGTGGTGGCAAAGCAATATCCAAGGTTTTTTCCCCTGCGGCGAAGTTGCAGGCAACCACGGTGTATTCCGTCCCGGCGGAAGCGCTTTGAATGCCGGACAGGTTGGTTCTACCAGAGCCGCTCAATTTATTGCACAAAACCGAACCGGTGAACCGGAATGTGTTTGCTCCTTGCTGGAACAATGTTCCCACCAGATTGAAGAAAAAATCAATTTAGCAGACGCTATTACCGGAGACCATTCCAATGGAATGGAAAAAATCCACGAAGCCCGGCTTCGCATGACGAAGGCCGGCGGCTGTGTCAGAAACGAAGGGCAGATCCAACAGGCATTGGAGGAGATCGACCATTTGTTACAACACTTTTCCCATGAAGTACACGCCCATACTGCCCAGGGCATCAGCGATGCTTATTACTTGTATGATATTCTTTTGTGCCAAAAGGGCTACCTGACGGCAATGCTGCACTTTGGCAAGTGTGGTAACAGCCGTGGTTCTGCTCTGTATAGCCGTGAGGAAGGAACCATTCCGGAGGGATTACCCGCTCTGTTTGGTTATCAACTGGACGAAGACGGTCATACGGGTGTGATTCAGGAAACGATATATGATAAAAACACCGGCTTTACCTGTTCGTTTCGACCGGTACGCCCCTTACCGGAGGGCGGCGGTTTCTTTGAGAACGTTTGGAAAACCTATCGGGACAACAAGAATATCCGGTAACACAAAGGGGATGTAAAAGAACGCTTCGTCTTTTTACATCCCCTGTTTTTATATTGCATCCTTAATTTTATCAAGCGCACCTTTTTCCAAACGGCTTACCTGTGCTTGGGAAATGCCCACTTCCTTCGCCACTTCCATCTGTGTTCGTCCCTTAAGAAAACGAAGAGAAATTATTTTCTTTTCCCGGTCGCTTAAGTTTTTTACCGCTTCTTTAATGGAGATCTCGTCCAACCATTTTTTATCCGAACTGTTGTCACCCAATTGATCTTCCAGATATATGGTGTCAACGCCGTCAGAATAGATCGGTTCAATCAAGGAAACCGGATCCACCACACTCTCCAAAGCCAATACA
Source organism: uncultured Eubacteriales bacterium (assembly GCA_964387715.1). Taxonomy (GTDB): domain Bacteria; phylum Bacillota; class Clostridia; order Oscillospirales; family Acutalibacteraceae; genus UMGS1484. The sequence goes on from CAYLYC010000007.1 coordinate 6,263, forward strand.
ATTTCCTCTTTGGGTTTTCCCATGGCTGTTGCGATCTCCTCAATGGTTGGCTCTCTTTGGGTCTCTATTTGTATACGCTCTTTGGTCTGCATTGCGTGGTAGGCAGTATCTCTTATGGAACGAGCCACCCGCATTTGTCCGTTATCCCTCAAATAGCGGCGGAGTTCCCCTAAGATCATGGGAACAGCATAGGTCGAAAAGCGCACGTCAATGGATAGATCAAACCGGTCAATGGCTTTGATCAATCCAATACAGCCAACCTGGAACAGATCATCCGGCGCTTCGCCACGGGCAGTAAACCGTTGAATCGCACTTAACACCAACCGCAAATTCCCAGCGATCAGTTCTTCCCTTGCCTTGGTATCCCCTTGCTGTGCCAATTTGAGCAAATGCATTTTTTCGTTTTCGCTCAACACCTTTAACTTTGCGGTGTTTACGCCGCATATCTCCACACGATGGTACTGCATCCTCATCCCGCCTTATGTCAATCTTGTACAACCGTAGTATTGACATAACCAGGAATTTTTATCCTTTATACGCAGTTTTCCATTTCGGTTTTCAGTCGACAAATTATCCGTTTTTCCAAACGGGAGATATAGGATTGAGAGATCCCCAACTGCTTGGCAACCTCCTTTTGTGTCAGTTCCTCGCCGGTGGTCAACCCAAAGCGCATATCCATGATCTGTTTTTCTCTACCGGGCAGTTTTTCCACGATGGTGCGCAACATCCGGCACTCATCATCCTGCTCCACACCCCGGCATACCACATCCGGCTCACTACCCAGAACATCCGACAACAACAATTCATTGCCGTCCCAATCCACATTGAGGGGCTCATCCAAAGAAATATCCCCTTTTTGGTTGGTGGTTTTACGAATATACATCAATATCTCGTTCTCAATGCAACGGGAAGCATAGGTTGCTAATTTTATGTTTTTTTCCGGAGAAAAGGTGTTGACCGCTTTGATCAGTCCAATGGTACCAATTGAAATCAAATCCTCGATCCCTGCGCCAATCACGTCAAATTTCCGGGCGATGTATACTACCAAACGGAGATTATGGGTAATCAGTTGTTCCCGAACCGACTCATCCCCTTCTTTCAGCCGTTCCATCAGCGCCATTTCCTTTTCTCGATTCAACGGCGGCGGCAAGGTAACCGGGCCGTTGATGTAATCGATGCGCTCTCTTTTCCACCACCGTCTTAGTTTTTGATATAACCCCACCAGCCATTTCATTTGTCCACTCCAACCTTTCTAACCAATCATAACCAATTAGACCCTTAAATTCACAGTGAAACTTCTCATCCCCCACCGCAACCGTAAGCGCTTTGAGGGTTGCAGAACAGCCGGCGTAACAGACGGTGACGTCGTGCAATACTGTCGACGCCACCAATCCGGAACCCTTTACCGTTTGATAGGGCAATAAACGATATTGAGGGATCTTCTCACCAAACAGTTGTTTTGCACCTTCCTGGGATAACAACATCACCGGATGATGCTCATAAATATCCTGCAACCCAAAGCCGGTATCCACTTTGGACAGTATAGAAACCGTGCGGTTTTCAAAGGTAAGATGCACCGTTGCATAGGGTTCAAAACCCGATTCTTTGCGGAAGTTTTTCCGTACAAGACGCATCACAAAATAAGCAACCAACGTTAACACAACCAACCAAAGGGGTGAAATGTTATAATAAACGACCCCGTTATGTAATACCAATCCATTTGGCCGGAACAAATGCCAACATCCGATCATCAAACCGGCATATACAAACGAAACAGCAAAAAACGTAGCGGTATTGCGCAAAAACAACCGTATATTACCAAAGCCGAAGCCCAACCAAACCCCTATACCGGCAACGACAACACGATAAAGCAACTCGGCATACCAAGCCATGGGCGGCAACAATACCACCAAAGACGAGATCGCCAAAGCAAAACTTGCCAATAGGTTACGCCATCGGGCTAACGGAAGACGATTGATTTTTGCCACCGAAAGCATCAAGAAAAAATGAACGAATAAATTCAAACAGATCAGAACGTCAACGTAAATTGTAGTCATCATCTTACCCCTAAAAAAGTATACCCCCGAAACGGGGCAGACTTCTGTCACATTTCGGGGGTAAAACTTATATAATATTGTCTAAATTATTCGGTTGATTCGGTACGATCCTCGATGGGTCGGTTCACACCGTCCTCCCCGTTTTTCCATGCATCGGCTTCGGGAATTTCGGCTTGTTTAATGTTGGCATATTTACCGCCAACAGGGTTGCCCAACTTGGTTTCGACTACCATAGTACCCTCATGCAATTGGCAACAGGCAACGCCATCCACCGAAGTAACGCCTTTTTTGTAATACCCTACTGCGGTTTTTGGGCAACCGGTGGTAGCAATATAACCGGAATCGGTACAATACTCGTAGGCAACCACCGACGTGGAACGGTTGAAATCACATTTTTCCAATTCGTTCATAACACGATTCATGGTGAGTTTCCAAATACTGGGAGCAGGGTTTGCGCCGCTGGGCAGGTCGTGGTCGGAATCGTATCCGCACCAAACAACGCTGACAAAATAGGGTGTACCTCCCGCAAACCAGCAGTCGTGTTTGTTGTCAGTGGTACCGGTTTTACCAAATACCGGCCATCCGTACAAGGAAGCCGCACCGCCAGTACCGCCGGACACAACCTTTTGCATCAATTGGTTCATGATATTGGCGGTATCCGGTGTAATTGCCTGTGTACCCTGGTCTTGCTGTTGAAGAAGCAGGTTGTCAAAGGTATCATACACCGCATAATAGGTAGTGGGTTCGTAATACTTCCCTAAGTTACCGAACGTTGCATACGCCGCCGTCATTTCGGTAACGGTTACACCGTGAGCCATACCGCCTAACGCCAATGGTGCCAAAGCGTTATCGGTAATCACCGTGCCGTCTTCCGCAACCTCACTTTCCACCAAAGTGGTAATTTTGAATTTATCCTGTAAAAAGTTAAAGCAACGGGTTGGAGACAAACTGTTACACACCTGCACGGCGGTGGAGTTCAACGATCGTTGAATAGCATATTCAGTGGTTACCATTTTACCGGACCCTGCCGCTTTGGGATAATAACTTCCGTTGGCCAACAAAACGTGGAAATCATGAATCATGCTGGAATAGGTTAATTTATTATACTCAATACCGGGCGCATAAACCGAAAGGGGCTTAATGCTTGAGCCGGGCTGACGGGTGGTTTGATAGGCGCGGTTCAAAGAACGGTCTTCCTGCTTTTCACCCACACCGCCGGCAATGGCAACAATATGCCCGTTGTAGTCCATAATGGTTTGCGCACTCTGTGCATATCCGCCGTCTTCTGTATATGGAAAATTCTCCTGGTTTTCATAGGTTTCTTCCAAAGCGGATTGAACCATCGGATTTAAGGTTGAGTAAATACGCAAACCGCCGGTATAGATCTTATTTTCTGCCTGTGCATAGGTATAATCGTATTCTGCCATAAGATCATCGATGATATCATCAATCAAAGTATCGATGAAATAACTGTTCACGTTGGATTCTTGCTCATCTTCAGGTGAATCATTATCCAATGAACCCACGACCTTCAATTCCTCGTCCATGGCATCATCGTATTCCTCTTGGGTGATATACCCTTCCTCCAACATGATGGACAGACAAGTTTCGGTTCTTTCTTCATTTCTTTCCGGGCCGTCAAGGGGGTTGATGACGCTGGGACTTTGGATGGTTGCCGCCAAAGACGCACATTCACGCAGGGTCAGTTCTCCGGCTTCTTTGCCAAAATAGAAATTCGAAGCGGTCTCGATTCCATCACAGCCATTGCCAAAATGCACCGTGTTGGCATAGCATTCCAAAATCAGCGCCTTATTATCATATTCGCTTTCCAACTGTCTGGCACGAAGAATTTCCTGAATTTTACGACTGGCTGTTTGCTCGTCATCACCGGTCAGATTTTTTACCAACTGTTGTGTGATGGTGGAACCGCCCTGTGTTCCGCCGTAAATATCCACAAACGTGTTGACAAACGCACCAAACGTACGCTTCCAGTCCACACCCTCGTGCTCGTAAAAGCGTTTATCCTCAATGGACACAATGGCGTCGGTCAGATAGGGAGAAAACTCCGAATAATCCCGCCAGATCCGGTTTTCCTGACCGTGCAGGGATGAAACCTCAATGATCTCACCGGTTTCAGGGTCTTGAGCATATACAATGCTGGTGTACGCCAGATTCAAGCTGTTCAGGTCGAAATCCACGTCCGGATCGACCGAACTGATATACACCACCACAGCAGCCGCAACCAGGCCCACCGAAATCACCGCCACTAAGAACAAAGACAGCAAGGTGGTTGCTACAATACGACCGGTGGAACGTTTTTTCTTCTTTCCTTTTTTAGAACCCTTCTCGCTTTGTTTGGTGACGTGAGCCGATTGCACATCATCCGATGAATCAATAATGTCGTTATGAATCATATGGTCCGATGATGAGAACAGTTCTGTGTCATCTTCCAGCAAGGATTCCACACGCCATTCATCGTTGGGATTGCTATTACTGAAGATATCTCTTTCGTCATCATAATTCGGCATAGTTTCAACTCCTTTTTTCTGAAAACAAATTACCAAAATATAACATTACATGATAAGTATACCACACTTTTTCAAAAATAACAGTAACAAAATTTTAACCTTTTGTTCCGGACTGGCAATTTTGGACATAAAGTCCCATATATTGTGGCAAGGAGGCAACGCTATGCTACATTATTTGTTCGGTTTAGGAATTATCAATATTATTTTTTTTGCATTACACGTAACCAACAAGGGTTCTTTTCCAAAGGCATTGACCAAAGAAGAAGAAAAACGGTATTTAGAGCAGATGAAACAAGGAGATGCTCTGGCAAGAGAACGGTTGATATTGCACAACCTGCGCCTTGTGGCACATATCGTTAAAAAATATCACGCCAACGGAAAAGACCCGGAGGATCTGATCTCCATTGGCACCATTGGCCTCATCAAAGGCATCAATACCTTTAACAGCGAAAAGAATATAAAACTGGCTACCTACGTTTCCCGATGTATCGAAAACGAGATATTGATGAGTTTAAGAGCGGATAAAAAATCAGCCAACGACACCTATTTTGATGACCCCATTGATATTGACAGCGAAGGAAACCCCCTCACCCTTCTGGACATTGTTGCCAAGGACGAAAACATTGTGGATACGGTGGATTTAAAGATCAAAGCCGAACGGCTGATCCAACATATCGATGCCACCTTAACCCCAAGGGAACGAATGATCGTATTCAAACGCTACGGATTGGATGGCGACCAAGAAAAAACCCAAATGGAACTTGCCAATGAGTTGGGCATTTCCCGTTCCTATGTAAGCCGCATCGAGAAAAAGGCGCTGAATAAAATCAAAGACGCCTATCAAAAAGAAGCCAAACAACGCACCATCAAAAACCTGCCGGGCAACCATTGACCCGACAGGTTTTTTGAAAATTATCGTTTTGCTAACCGATGCTCTTTGTAAGGGTTGCTTTTTTTAAGAAAAAATGCAAATTTCCCTTGTAATTATACAGATAATCATTTATAATGTAAGGTGATTTTTATTATTGAAAGAAGTTGAATTGCATGATTTCCAAAACCATGTTAGCGTTGGGTACAAAACGCTCTGTTATTCGGGAAATTTTTGAATACGGTTGCCAAAGAAAAGCGCAAATCGGCACCGACAATGTATTTGATTTTAGTTTGGGTAATCCCAGCGTACCCGCTCCCCAAATCGTTACCGATGAATTACAACGGTTAATTGCCGAAACCCCTGCTGCTGCGCTTCACGCTTATACCACCGCCGCCGGTGATATGAACGTTCGTACTGCAATTGCCGATTACTTAAACAACACCTACAACGCCGGTGCCAAGCCAGAAAAAATCTATTTGACCGTTGGTGCCGCCGCATCGTTAACCATCAGTTTAACCGCCATCATGTGTCAGGGAGATGAAGTCATCGTTCTTGCTCCTTTCGTCCCGGAATACGATGTGTTTATCCGTCAGGCAGGCGGTACACCGGTGGTTGTAACCTGTCCTGCACCGGATTTTCAACCGGATGCCCAAGCGTTGGCAAAGGCCATCACCCCCAATACAAAAGCCATTATTCTCAACTCTCCCAACAATCCGTCCGGCGTGGTATTTTCCCAGGACTCCATTTGTGCCATGTGCAAGGTTTTAGAAGAAAAACAGGCAGAGTACGGTCATCCCATCTATTTGATTGCCGATGAACCCTACCGTGAACTTTGCTATGACGGTTTGGAAGTCCCCTATCTCACCAAATACTACGACAACACATTGGTTTGCTATTCGTTCAGCAAATCCCTGTCCCTTCCCGGCGAACGAATTGGATACATTTTGGTTTCCGACAAGGCCCAGGATGCCGACCAGGTATATGCCGCTGTTTGCGGTGCCGGACGTTCATTGGGTTTTGTGTGCGCCCCAAGTTTATTCCAAAAACTGATTCCTGCCTGTTTGGGAAAAACCTCGGATGTTGGCATATACAAACACAATCGTGACCGACTTTATGATTCCCTGACAGCAATGGGCTTTACCCTTTCCAAACCCCAAGGTGCGTTTTATCTGTTTATGCAATCTCCGGACAAAAACACCGAGGCATTTTGTGAAAAAGCCAAGGAATTTGAATTGTTATTCGTTCCCGGCGCAGATTTTGGAGTTCCGGAATATCTGCGGATCTCCTACTGTGTGGATCCGGATATGATCGAACGGTCCTTGCCCGCCTTTGAGAAGTTGGCTAAAGCATACGGATTACGATAAGGAATGTTATTATGGACAAATTAGAACAAGCACGAAAATCAATCGATGAAATTGACCGCCAAATGGCAAAACTTTTTTGCGAAAGAATGAAAGCGGTTGAACAAGTGGCATTGTACAAGCAGGAACACGGTCTGCCCATCTTGAACATGGCAAGAGAACAGCAAGTGATTGAAAAAAACGCTGTGTATGTGGACGACCCGGCACTCCAATCCTACTATGTCAGATTCTTGCAAGATACCATGGCGATCTCCCGCAATTATCAATCCCGTTTAGCAAAAGGGATGAAGGTGGCATACAGCGGTGTTGAAGGCGCATTTGCCCATATCGCTTCCACCCGTATTTTCCCCACCGCCCGTCGCATTTCTTACAGCGACTTTAACGAAGCGTACCAAGCGGTGGTAAACGGCGAATGTGATGCGGCTGTTCTCCCCATTGAAAACAGTTACGCCGGCGAGGTGGGACAGGTAATGGATCTGACCTTTTCCGGTCCCCTTCATATCACCGGCATTTATGAATTGCCCATCACCCATCATTTGCTTGGATTACCCGGCGCAGATAAATCCGCCATCTCTATGGTGGTCAGCCATCCCCAGGCGCTATCCCAATGCGCCCCCTATTTACGGCAACATGATATCGCCACCAAATCCTATGCCAACACCGCCATGGCGGCAAAATATGTGGTGGAGACCGGCGATGTTTCCCTGGGCGCCATTGCAAGTGAAGAAACCGCTTCCCTCTACGGGCTGGAGGTTTTGGATCGCAATATCAATTCCAGCCGCAGTAATACCACCCGTTTTGCGGTATTCAGCCGGACGCCAAACGAAAACGCCAAAGCCAACCACTTTATTTTGACCTATACCGTAAAGCACGAAGCCGGTGCATTGGCAAAAACCATTCAAACCATTGGTAAACACGGGTTTAATATGTGCAGCATGCGTTCCAGACCCATGAAGGCCTTGCTATGGCAGTACTACTTTTACGTGGAAGCCGAAGGTGACCTGAACACACCCGAAGGACAAGCCATGCTGAAAGAATTACAACCTTTGTGTGACCATCTGAAAGTGGCAGGTTGCTTTGAAAATTTCGAGAATTTAGAACAAGAGACTACATAGGAACGGAAGTTGACAAGATGATTTTACCCCTTTCTTTAGGCATTAACAGTTATGATATCGTGGTAGAACGCGGTTGTTTGCAACAAGCAGGTTCTTTACTGAATCTGAACCGAAAAGTACTGATCGTTACCGATACCGGTGTTCCGGCGCAGTACGCCCAAACGGTTGCCAATGCTTGTCTTGAACCCCATATCGTCACCCTTCCCATGGGAGAAGCCACCAAATGCTTCGCCAGTTTTGAGCAGTTGTGCGGTATCCTGCTGGAAAAAGGATTCACCAGAACCGACTGTGTTGTGGCGGTTGGCGGCGGTGTGATGGGTGATTTAGCCGGTTTTGTTGCCGCTTCCTTTATGCGTGGAATCGACTTTTACAACATTCCCACCACCCTGCTTTCCCAGGTGGACTCCTCCATTGGGGGAAAAGTTGCCATTGATCTGAATGGCGTCAAAAACATCATCGGCGCTTTCTACCAACCAAAAAAAGTTCTCATTGACCCGGAAACATTATCCACATTGGATCAAAGACAGGTTGCCGCAGGATTATGTGAAGCCATCAAAATGGCGGCCTGCTTTGATGAAGCCCTGTTCACTCGAATCGAACAGCAAGAAAATCCATTGGATATTCTGGACGACATCATTATCGGTTCGCTGAAAATCAAACGTCATGTTGTTGAGGAAGACGAAAAGGAACAAGGACTGCGCAAAGCCCTGAACTTCGGTCACACCATCGGTCACGCCATCGAAACCCTTTCCCCTCATCTGTTTCACGGTGAATGTGTAGCCCTTGGCATGATCCCCATGTGTGATGAGTCGGTTCGCAAACGACTGATCCCACTGTTACAACGGGCAAACCTGCCCACTCAATACCCCAAGATCTCGGCAGAAGAACTGTTGTCTGTTGCAGAGCATGACAAAAAAGCGTCGGGGCAAAACATTACCGTTACCTACGTGGATCAAGTGGGTCACTTTGAACTGAGGACCCTTCCCTTTGCCCAACTGCATTCCTACTTAAGAGGAGTTTTATAACATGAAAAATACATTTGGTAATCATTTATCCGTTACCCTGTTTGGAGAAAGCCACGGACCGGCCATCGGTGCTGTGCTGGATGGTTTGGCGCCCGGTTTACCGGTGTCTGAAGACACCATAAACCACTGGTTAACTTTGCGCCGTCCTGCAGGTAAAATTGCCACTCCCCGTGTTGAGACCGACCCCTTTCAACTGCTGAGCGGTGTATTTGAAGGCAAAACAACCGGAACACCCCTTGCCATTGCAATTCCCAACAGCAACACTAAAAGCGGCGATTATTCCCGTTCTGCTGCCCGACCGGGTCATGCGGATTACACCGCTTTCTGCAAATATCATGGATTTGAAGATTATCGTGGCGGCGGACATTTCTCCGGCAGAATTACCGCCGCTTTAGTTGCCGCCGGTGCAATTGTTGCCGATGCGCTCAAAGGCAAAGGCATTGAGATCGGCACCCATATTTATCAATGCGGACCACATTGTGACGGCCATTTTTCCAGCCCTGCCAATGAGATCCCCGCCCTGCAAAACCAAAATTTCCCCTTGCTTCATCCGGAATTGGAAGATGCTATGCACTCCTATATCGAAACCGCAAGGGCTGAAGGTGACAGCGTTGGCGGCATCATCGAAACCGCTGTTACCGGTATGCCAGCCGGCGTAGGTGAACCATGGTTCGATACCGTTGAAGGACTGCTTTCCCACGGGTTGTTCTCCATTCCTGCGGTAAAAGGCGTGGAATTTGGTGACGGCTTTGGCTTGGCTGACATGAAAGGCAGTGAGGCCAACGACAGTTTTGCCATGAATGGGGATACCGTTATCACCAAAACCAACCATAATGGCGGCATCAACGGCGGCATTACCAAC
>CAYLYC010000008.1:0-15159 GCA_964387715.1 uncultured Eubacteriales bacterium
AAAGGAAGCGATATTGCCATGGAAATTACCAAAATTTTAGAACTGGATAAGCAGTGCCGCAATCGGGTGAAGGAAGCCGGTTTGCAGGCGGAGGAGATCCACCGGCAAATCCCGGAAAAGATCTCCGCCATTCGCGCATCCATTGAGGCAAATGCAAAGGCAGAGGTGGAAGCATTTCACGCCGCCCAAAGCAACGTTGCCCAGCAGCGAATCGCCCGGACCAATCAGATCAAAGAACAGCAATTGGCCCGTTTGAATCAGCACTACGAAGCAAACGGCGATGCCTGGGTGGAACATATCGTCTCCCAGGTAATACAGGAGTAACCCATGGCAGTTAACCAATCCAGACAGGCGGTTGCCGCCAAGATCCACGGTCGGTACGGTCGGTTTTTCACCCCAGCCGATTACGCTTCTCTTGCCGCATCGCCCGGGAGAAACGAATTGCTTTCGGCTTTGAAAAATCATCCGGATTTTGCCCAAAGCATACCCACCCGAGAACGGGGCGGTCAAACCTCTGCTCACCAGATTTTCCATTGGCATTTATACGAAGATCTTGCTTCCCTTTTCCGTTTTGATTCATTTTTGGGTTCACCTATGATCACCATGGTCACCGGGCAATTAACGGTAGAACTGGTGCTTTCATTTGTTCGCCATTGTAACGCCGGAACACTCCATACCTTCCGGCCGGCAATTCCCGCTTTTTTCCGCAATCACCTGGCATTCGATTTTCAGCAGTTGTTCCTGATCCAGAACTATCACCAGCTCATCGCTCTGTTCACAGGACATCCTTTTATGAAAATTCTTGCCGCCAATATTCCTGCGCCCGGTCAGCCGGTGAATCTGACCGACCTGGAATTTGACCTGATGGAGGAATACTACCGGGAAATGTTCCTGCTGTTCCAATCCGCGCCAAAGGAATATGAAGGTACAAAAGCCATCTTTTCCATGATGGTGGATGCCGACAACCTTCAAAAACTTTTGCGTACCAAACGGTATTATCCTGACCAAAAGGATGCGCCCCGTTTTTTTGACGGCGGCTTTATTTCCCACGGTCAGTGGAAGGAATGGAGCACTTTGACCTATCAGGAGATCACAAAACGGTTGACCGCCACCCGATACGGCAAACACCTTTCTCCGGATCTTCCGCCGGACCTGGCTTTACGCCGTATGTTATACCGGCAATGCAAAGCCAATATGCGTACCAAAACCGGCGCATCCGATCTGTTGACCTCTTATTTTATGTTATCCCGCAACCGACGGGAATGTTTGACCACCATCTACCAAGGGGTGGCTTACGGAATGACACCGGATGCCATTTTGGCATTGCTTCCTATTTGTTAAACGAGGTGATACCATGTCAGTGATAAAAACAAAACTGGTGACCGTCACCGGTCACAGGGATCTGCTTGACAACACCATTAAAACCTGTGTTGAAAGCAAAATATTTCAACCTGAACCGGCAGGAAATCACCTGTCTTCATTAAAACACTACCACAGATCCACCGAGGAAAACCCATACAAAGAATGGTTGGATCGTTTGCAGAACGCCGCCGGCAGTATTGGCAAAGAGCCCTGTCTGCTGGAGGAACCCTGCACCCTGTCGCTGGAGGAATGTCAACAAGCCATTGCTTCCTTTGAAGAGGATTTTTCCCAACTGTCTTCTGAATTGGACACGCTCACCAAAGAGGTGGCTTACTGCACTGCTTGTATGACCCAATTGGATCATTTCCAATCCATGGATTTTCCTTTGCGGGATCTGTTTGACTGTCAATTTTTGGACATTCGATTCGGTCGGTTGCCCAAGGACGCATATCCTGCCGTCATGAGCTACGCCGAAAAAACCGGCGATCTTATTTTCACACTCCTTTCCACCGACGAGGAATATTGTTGGGGAATGTATATGACCCCCAGCCAAAACTCCGATGAAGCAGATCTTACCTTGGGCGCTCTGTTTTTTGAACGGTTGCACATTCCTGATGCCGCTTCTACCCCTGCCCACGCCATTGAATTGTTGAAGGAGCAATTGGAGCCGGACCAAAAACGGATGGAAGAAATCAAGGAAGTGTTATCCGGCTATTGGGAAAAGCAAAATCATTTATACGACCGCATCTTCACCTATTTAACACGGCAAAACCGTCTGTTTGAATTGCGAAAATATGCGGCATTCCAAGGCAACCGGTTCATTTTGATGGGCTGGGTCCCCAAAAACGAGTTGGCATCCCTGACGCAAGGGTTGGAAGGACTGGGCGACGTGGAGATCACCACCGCCGACGGCAGTCACGTGGACTCCCTCTCCCCTCCGGTGCAATTAAGAAACAACCGACTTGCCCGACCCTTTGAATTTTACACCAAAATGTTCGGGATGCCTACCAGCGGCGAGGTCGATCCCACCCCCTTTATCGCCATCACCTACACCCTGCTGTACGGCATTATGTTTGCTGACGTGGGACAAGGTTTGATTTTAGCACTGGTCGGCTACTTCTTTATGTACAAGGCCAAAGGAATGGCCCTTGGCAAACTGTTGGTTCCCTGCGGCATTTCCGGCGCTGTGTTCGGTTTGGTGTTCGGCTCGGTGTTCGGATATGAGCATTGGTTAGATCCGATGTACCGTGCAATGGGATTTCAGGAGAAGCCCATTGAAATTATGGATTCCGGTAACATTATGACCGTCCTGTTTACCGCCGTTGGCATTGGCGTGGTTTTGATGGTGGTAGCGCTGTGTATCAACATTTATTCCCAATTCAAACGAAAAAGACCGGGTGTCGCCCTGTTCCACGAAAATGGACTGACAGGATTGATTCTGTATGTAAGCGCCATCGTTCTGGTACTCTCTTTGATACTGGGTTGGTCGATTCCCACGGTGGTTCCGCTGCTTGGCATTTTGATTCCCGTGGTTTTGCTGTGGCTGAAAGAACCCCTGGTAAAACTTGCTGACGGGCACAAAAACTGGCAACCGGAAAGCTGGGGCGGTTATTTGGTTCAAGGATTTTTTGAATTGTTCGAAGCCCTTCTTTCTTACGTTACCAACACCGTATCCTTCCTGCGGGTAGGTGCTTTCGTTCTGGTACACGCCAGTATGATGATGGTGTTTATGTCCTTATCAGAAATGGCCGGCGGATGGCTGGGCGTTGTGATCATGGTCTTTGGTAACGTCTTTGTTCTTGCGCTGGAAGGTCTGTTGGTAGGCGTTCAATGCTTACGTTTGGAATTTTATGAAATGTTCAATCGATTTTTTGAGGGTTCGGGACGGGAGTTCCAACCCCTGGAATATTAAACTCTTTCATTTTTGGAGGTACTTATTATGTCAACGTTATTTTCTATTGTTATGTTCCTGATCCCCCCTGTTGCTATCTTTGCCGCCATTTATGTGGCGCTTCGCTGTGTTAAAACCGGTAAAAGCCCTTCCCGTGCCATGAAGTTCCACTTTGTTACCCTGGTTGCCATGACCGCTCTTATGATTGGCGGCGCAGTAACCGCTTTGGCAGAAGGTGACGGACAAACCGCTGCTGCCGCCGCTTCCACCGCAGCCGACGGCATGAAATACCTTGCAGCCGGTCTGTGCACCGGTATTGCCTCCATTGGCGGCGGTATGGCTCTGGCCGCTGGTATCCCCGCCGCCATTGGCGCCACCAGCGAAGACCCCAAGGCCTTTGGTAAAGCCCTGATCTTTGTTGCCTTGGGCGAAACCTTGGCGCTGTATGGGGTTATTATCTCCTTTATGATCATTAACGGTTAAAACTGCCATGCAACTGTATTGTTTAAGCGACGATCAAGATACATTGGTGGGTATGCGTTTAGCAGGGATTGACGGTATGCTCATTACCCAACCGGACGCATTGGAACAAGCCCTGACCGATGTGACAAACGATCCGGATATCGGCATTGTTCTCATCACCCATTCATTGGCTGATCTTGACCGCCAACGGGTGGAGGATATCAAGTTGCATTGTTCCCGGCCGCTGATCATGGAAATCCCCGCTCCGGGGGATGACCAGCAAACTCACGATGGCATTTCCCGCTATATCCAGGATGCCATTGGACTGAAACTGTGAGGTGATTGCTATGTCCCAATCCAATTCTGTTACCAATATTCTGACCGCCATTGAAACGGCGGCAAATCAGCAAATAGAAACCCTTTTACAAGATGCCAACCGTCATCAGGCCGATGCCATTACCCAGGCGAAAAATCGGGCAACCGAAGAAACCGCCCACTACAAAAAGGCGGCGTTTGACGCCATTCGGGAAGAAACCGGACGGAACATCAGCAATGCGGAAAACGAAGCCCGGGCAGACCTGTTCCGCCGACGGGAGCAAATTCGGCTGGAGGTTTTCGCAAAAGCCAAAGAACAAATCAGGGCATTTACCCAGACCCCGGACTATGAATCCTTTTTGATTGCCAGTGCCCAACGGATCCACCGGGCAATGGGCGGCAACTGCGCCGTGCTGAACATGCGGGAAGCCGACACCCATTTGGCAACCAAAGTCACCGTTCATCTGGGACGTTCCATCACCCTGCACACCGACCCTGATATTGAACTGGGCGGCATCACGGTGATTTCTGCTGATGGTAAAATGATGGTGGACGACACATTGGACAGCCGTCTGCAAGACGGACAACGCTGGTTTATGGAGCATTCCGGACTGGTGATTGAATAATTCGCTGTGGAGGCGACGAAGTTGAAACAACACGTAATTTACGGTATTAACGGCCCGGTGGTGACGGTCAATTCCACCGATGGCTTTTTTATGGAAGAAATGGTCTATGTTGGCAACAGCCGTTTGGTGGGCGAAGTGATCGGTATTGAAAAGGGCATCACCACCATTCAGGTATATGAAGTGACCACCGGCCTTAAACCCGGTGAGCCCATATACCCTGCCGGCAATCCCTTGGCCCTCGCCTTAGGGCCGGGCATTTTGGGCAATATTTTTGACGGTATTGAACGTCCTTTGCCGGAAATCGAAAAGCGGTTCGGCCCTTTCATTACCAAGGGTGCCACCGTATCGTCTTTAGACGGTGAAAAGGAATGGGAGGTAACCGTTACGGTTAAATCGGGTGACCAATTGGAACCGGGGCAGGTGTATGCCACCTGTCAGGAGACCCCTGCCATTTTGCATAAAATCATGGTGCCCCCCGGTACAAGCGGCGTGGTAACCGAAGCCAAACCAAGCGGCAACTACAAACTGATGGACACCATCGTTACCCTGCAAACCAACAAAGGGCAAACCATTCCTCTTACGCTGTGCCAATTCTGGCCTATTCGCAAACCCCGTCCCTGCCGGGAACGGTTGGCCATTCACAAGCCGCTGATTACCGGTCAACGGGTCATTGACACCCTGTTCCCCATTGCCAAAGGAGGCGCTGCGGCGATCCCTGGCGGTTTTGGTACCGGTAAAACCATGACCCAACACCAGTTGGCAAAGTGGAGTGACGCAGATATTATTATATACGTTGGTTGCGGTGAACGAGGAAACGAAATGACCCAGGTGTTAGACGAATTTGGCGGACTGACCGACCCGAGAACCGGCAAACAGTTGCGGGATCGAACGGTGTTGATCGCCAACACCTCCAATATGCCGGTTGCCGCCCGGGAGGCCTCCATTTATACCGGCATTACCTTGGCGGAATACTATCGGGATATGGGTTACGACGTTGCCATGATGGCAGACTCCACGTCTCGATGGGCTGAGGCATTGCGGGAAATATCCGGCCGTTTGGAAGAAATGCCGGCAGAAGAAGGATTCCCGGCTTACCTGCCCTCCCGTCTTTCTGCTTTTTACGAACGCACCGGCAACTATAAGACCTTGTGCGGAGAAACCGGCTCGATTACGGTAATCGGCGCTGTTTCGCCCCAAGGATCGGACTTTTCTGAACCGGTAACCCAAAACACCAAACGGTTCACCCGCTGTTTCTGGGCGTTGGATAAGGCGTTGGCTTATGCCCGTCATTATCCTGCCATCAACTGGATGGACAGTTATTCGGAATACGATTCAGCCCTCGGGTATTGGTACAACACCCAGGTCGACCCCTCGTTTATGCGATTGCGGGGCGAGTTCCTTGCCATTCTCCGGGATGAAAGCAATTTAATGGAGATCGTAAAACTCATCGGTACAGACGTTTTGCCGGAGCATCAAAAACTCACCCTGGAAATCGCACGGGTGATTCGTACCGGCTTTTTACAGCAAAACGCCTATCACAAGGATGATACCTACGTATCACTGGAAAAGCAGTTCCGTATGATGAAAGCCATTTTGCATTGCTATGCTGCCGCCAAACAAGCGGTTGCGGCAGAACTGCCCTTGCATAAGGTGACCCAAACCGGCATATTTGAAAAACTAATCAACATGAAAAGCACCATTCCCAACGGCGACCTTTCGGCATTTGACCGATTGGAAGAAGAAATCGACAACGCCATTGGAACGGTATTGAAGAAGGTGTAAAACATGGTAACCGAGCATATTGGATTAAACGAAATCAACGGTTCATTGGTAGCGCTGGACGGTGTTCAGGACGTTGCCAACGAAGAAGTTGTACGATTGATTTTGAAGGACGGTTCTCACCGCACCGGCCGGGTGGTGGCTTTGGAAGGCACAAAGGCGGTTATTCAGGTATTTGAAGGCACTGCCGGTGTTTCCTTGGAAGGAACCAAAACCATTTTCACCGCCCGTCCCATGGAAATGACCTTGGCGCCGGAAATCCTCGGCCGGGTTTTCAGCGGCGTAGGAACCCCCCGTGACGGTCTGGGTGAGATCTATTCCTCTGCCCGTCGGGATATTAACGGTTCGCCCATCAACCCGGTTTCCCGGGAATATCCCCGTAACTTTATTCAAACCGGCATCTCCACCATTGATGCCATGTCCACCTTGATCCGGGGACAAAAACTGCCCATTTTCTCCGGCGCCGGTATGAAGCACAACGAAATTGCCGCCCAGATCGTGCGGCAGGCAAAGTTGGCTTCTGCCAACGGGCAGGAAGAAAAATTCGCCGTGGTATTTGCCGCCATGGGGGTTAAAAACGACGTGGCCGACTACTTCCGCCGTTCCTTTGAAGCATCTGGGGTACTGGGCAGAGTGGTCATGTTCTTAAACCTTTCCAACGACCCCATTATTGAACGGATCCTAACCCCCCGTATGGCATTGACTGCCGCAGAATATCTGGCCTTTGACCTGGGTATGCACATTTTGGTGGTTATGACCGATATGACCGCCTATGCGGAGGCCTGCCGGGAATTTAGTTCCTCCAACGGCGAAATACCCAGCCGTCGGGGCTATCCGGGTTACTTATATTCCGACCTGGCATCCCTGTACGAACGGGCAGGTATGATCAAAGGAAAAGCCGGTTCGGTAACCCAATTACCCATTCTCACCATGCCCAACGACGACATTACCCACCCGGTACCTGACCTGACCGGATATATTACCGAGGGGCAGATCGTACTGGATCGCTCGTTGGATGCGGTGGGTATCTATCCCCCGGTTTCGGTACTCCCCTCCCTTTCCCGACTGATGAAAGACGGCATTGGGGAAGGCATGACCCGGGCAGACCACGCTCCCCTTTCCAACCAATTGTTTGCCGCCTGCGCCAAAGTGCAGGATGCCCGTTCACTGGCGTCGGTTATTGGGGAAGATGAACTATCCGAAACCGACCAACTGTATTTGCAATTCGGCAAACGCTTTGAAGAACAGTTTATTCATCAAGGGGAAAACGAAAACCGCACCATTGAACAAACCCTGGACCTGGGATGGAAGCTCCTTTCTATTTTACCAAAATCAGAATTGGACCGCATCGACCCGGCGCTCATTGAACAATACTACGGCAAGTAAGGAAGTGAAACCATGGCAACCGCACTCAGCCCCACAAAAGCCAACTTGATCTCATTGAAAAAATCGTTGGCTTTGGCTCAAAACGGATATGAACTGCTGGACCGAAAACGGAATATTTTAATGCGGGAAACCATGGCATTTATGGATGACGCCAAGGCGTTGCAAGGAACCATTCACCAAACCTTTTCCGAAGCATACGAAGCCCTGCGTCTTGCCAACGTGACCCTTGGGGTTTGTGACGAACTGGCACAAGCCGTTCCCATTGACCACGACCTTACGGTTCGTTCCCGCAGCGTGATGGGGGTAGAGATCCCCCTGGTGGATCTGCCGCCTGACGCCATGGAAAACTGTTACGGGTTTTATTCCTCCAACTCCTATTTGGATGAAGCGTTTTTCAAGTTCAGAAAGGTCAAAGAGTTGTCGGTTCAACTGGCGCAGATCGAAAGCAGCGTATACCGCCTGGCCACCGCCATTGGCAAAACCGCCAAGCGGGCTAACGCTTTGAAAAACATCGTCATCCCCCGGTACGAGCAACAAATCGCCCATATTAACGAAGTGCTGGAAGAAAAGGATCTGGAAGAACATTCCCGCCTGAAGATGATCAAACGGAAAAAGTTATAACAACACCCCATAGGTCTTTGATCTATGGGGTTAAATATTTTACATCCGCATCCACAGGGTAATTGACTTTTCCCTGGGATTTTGTTATGATTTAGGTAAGTTAAAAAAAGGTGGAATTTTATGGATACCAAAGACCAAATCGTTAGTTTTCAGGTGGATCATGATATTATTACGCCGGGGGTTTACCTTTCCCGGATGGATGGGGACGTTCTCACCCTGGATCTGCGCACCAGGACCCCCAACGGCGGCGATTATATGGACAACCTGACCATGCACTCGGTGGAGCATATGTTTGCCACCTATATCCGCAACAGCGCTTTGGGACAACAGGTGATCTACTTTGGCCCCATGGGTTGCCAAACCGGATTTTACCTTTGTTTGCGAAACGCCACACCGGAGGATGCCTATCCGGTCATTATAGAAACCTTGAAAAAGATCGTGGAACATCCCGGTGAAATGTACGGCGCCACCCGTAAGGAATGCGGCAATTACGCCAATTTAAGTTTGGATGCCGCCAAACGGGAATGTTCGGCCTATCTTACCCATTTACAAGCAAAACAACAAACCAGATTTGAATATGGAGAATAAGCGATGATCGGAATTATTGGCGCCATGACGCCGGAAGTAGACGCCTTGCAACAACAAATGGAACATCCTGCCGTTACCACCATCAGCGGCATAAACTTTTGGCAAGGAACAATTCATAACAAACAAGTCGTGGTGGCACAATGCGGCGTGGGCAAGGTGTTTGCCGCCCTTTGTGCCCAGACAATGATATTAACCTACCATCCGGATTGTATCATCAACACCGGTGTTGCCGGCGGGTTGATTCCTGCCCTTGGGGTGGGTGACGTGGCGGTAGCAACCAGCGTGGTGCAACACGATATGGACACCTCCCCTTTGGGCGACCCGGTTGGGCTGGTCTCCGGTCCCAATCTCATCCATTTCCCGGCGGACAGCCACGTTGCACACTGTATGCAACAAGCCGCCGAACTGCAGGATTGCGGCATCCACACGGGCACCATCGTTTCCGGTGACCAGTTTATTACCACGCCGGAGAAAAAGAAACAGTTACACGCTGACTTTGATGCGATTGCCTGCGAAATGGAAGGGGCAGCCATTGGTCATGTGTGTTATGTAAACCAAGTTCCCTTTGGGGTCATTCGGGTCATTTCCGATTCAGCAACCGGCGACGGTGCCATGGAATACAGCGAATTTTTGCCCATGGCCGCCGCCCGTTCCACCGCCATCGTGGCAGAATTTATCAAGCAAAGAGAAGGGTAATTATGTCAACCAAAATACATGTAGTCCCTACCTTTCATCACGATATTGCCTATTTACACCCGGAGTGCTATTACACCGAACTTGCCACCCGGATTCTGGACCAAGCCCTTGCTTTTATGGAGCAGGACGAGACCTACACCTTTACTGTGGAGCAGGCGTACTTTTTTAAGGGATACTGGGAAAGCCACACCGAAAAGCAGGAGGCGATGATCCGGTTTACCAAAACCGGTCAACTGCAATTTGCCCCTGGTTTTTGGTCAGTACCGGATATGTGTATGCCCGCCGGTGAAAGTATGTACATGCAAGTCATATTGGGAAAACGGCTGTTGAAAAACACCGTAGGCGCTCAACCCAAAGCCGCATTGATTGCCGACTGTTGGGGTCATCATGCCTCCTTACCTCAAATTCTCACCCAATGCGGTTACGAATACTACGCCTTCTCCCGTTGCATGAACCCGGATTTTGCGGTGGAGAACTTCCGTTGGCAAGGATTGGACGGTTCGGTGCTGAACACCCACTGGATGTCCACCGCCTATGCCGGTATCTCCTTCCCGGATGATGCCAAGGTCATCAACGCCGGTGAACTTCATTGGGAATCTGCTTCAAAAGAAGGGCTGATGAACTTACATAAACGAAACGCAGTTCATTGTAAGGAAGAAATACAAATCATGCCTGCCGGCGGTGACATGAAAATGCCGGCGGCTTCGGCTCTGCCCATTATGAAAGAATGGCAAAAAGACGATACCATCCCCACGCCTGGTTTTTCTTCCTTTGAACAGGGGTTATCCCTCATCCGTTACAGCCAAACACCGGTGTATAAGGGGGAATTTGTCAGTTCACTGAAGGGTACGTTTGCCACCAATATTTTGATCAAGCAATACAACCGGCAAATGGAGCATCTGCTGTATACTTTGGAGGTTTTGTCGGTCAACAAAGGGCAACCGGTAGACCTGCAAGAGGGCTGGGAGTTGGCGCTGAAAAACCAATTTCACGATATTTTGTGCGGCACGATTTGTGATGATGCTTTGGTTCAGGTATACGCGGAATACGAAGCCGCCATTCAGGCGTTGGAGAACACCCGGAAGCAACTGTCGGCCATGGGAGAAGAAGCATACTTCAATCCCCTTCCTTTTGCGCTGACCCAGTTGCTGATTACCCCGGAGGATGCCAAACTGCTATGTGCAGACGGATTTGGCTATGCCACCGTTCGGACGCTGGAACAAACCAAATTCACCCTGCCCGGCACATTTGAAAACGATTTCTACATCGCCCAACTGGATGAACGGGGCTTCATTGTACGTCTTACCGAAAAGCAAACCGGTACGGTTCTTGCCAACCATCCCCCTATTCCCTTTGGCAGTTTGCTGTTACAAGCGGACAACGGCGACAACTGGGTGGAGTTTGAATATCCTTGGGAGATGGATGCCACTCTGTACACCACCAATGTACCCGACCCCTACGACCGTTCTTCTCTGACCACCCATCGCAACGCCATTTTGAGCCGTTGCGGCGTACAAAAAGCCATGGCAGTAAAACTGGGAGAAGACGGGGTTCAAATCACCCAAACCGGCGCATTACAGTACTGGGTTACCAAGATCCCCTTTACCACAACCGTCACCCTTTCTGCCCATTCCCCCCGGATCGATTACCACACCGAATTTGACTGCAACAACCGCCGTTTGCGGTTGCGTGTTGCCTTTCCCCAACAGGTGGAAAACGGGATCATCCGCCACCAGATTCCTTACGGCATGGTGGAACGTGGAGAGGGACCGCAACCGGCGCAATATGCCATGGATGTGGAAAACCAAACCGCAGGTCTGACCCTGATGAACGTGGGTCTGCCTGCCAACAACACCGAAAATGGGATCATGATGCTCACCTTGTTCCGTTCGGTTGCTATGGAATACAAATGCCAAAGCGAGGCGTCTTATAATCTTGGCAAACATATTGCTTGTGATTACGCCATTATGCCTCATGGGGCAAAAAACGATACCTTGATCTGGCAACAATCCCTGGCATTACAGCATCCCATGATGAAAACCACCAAAGAACCCCTGACCGGTTACCATGTGGAGGGGGCTATGGTCTCCTGCTTACGGTACGACGGTGAGGATGTGTTTATTCGCTTGTATAACGGCACCGACACCCCCACCACCGCACCATTACCCTGCCGGCAGATATCAAAGGATACGCCCTAACCGACGGGCTGATGGATCCGGTTGGCGATATAACGCCGATACTGGGTCCGTTGCAGGTGAAACTCAACCAATATCAAGTGCAAGGCATTCGTTTCACCCACTAAGGAGTTACTATGAACAATTATGAAACCGACCAATTCTTAGACGCCTATCGCCGCCTGGAAACCGCCGCCGAAAAACTGGTGGGTTCGGGCAGTCGAAGCAGCAGTATTATGCGCCTGGCTCATCTGCCGGAATTTCAAAAATACCGGGATGAGCTGGACTATTGCCGCCAGGTGCGGAATCTGCTGACTCATGAAGCGAAAATTGACGGGCAATACGGTGTGTTCCCCAGCCAGACCCTACAGCAATTCATCAACAAAATGCTGAAGTTGGTGGAAGACCCGCCGGTGGTTGGGGATGTGATGACCCCCGTAAACCGCTTGTTGCCCGCCCGGTTGGAACAACCGGTTTTGGACATCATGGATGAGATGAACCAACGGGGCATCAGCCACGTGCCCATTGTGGAACAAGGTGTGGTAACCGGGATCTTCAGTATTGACACGGTGTTTATGTGGGTGTTGGAGGGGCATCAACCCTTTACCCGGCAAACCCTTCTGCAAGAGGTTGCCGCCTATTTATCTGTGGAACAACAGATGGGTCACGGATACTGCTTTGTTGATTCCTCCATGCCGGTGCAAACCGCAAAGGATCTGTTTGAACGGGCATACGACAAAAACCGAAAGATCAAGTTGTTGCTGGTTACCCGTGGCGGCCGCCGGGACGAAAAGTTGCTGGGGGTCATTTCACCTTACGATCTGCTGGATGACGAATAGGCAAAGAACGCATCAAACAAGAAAAAACACCCCTATGGTAGCACAAAACTACCACAGGGGTGTTTACTATATTGTCCCATTTTACCGGGCGTTTGCCGTGAAACCCTTTTGAGATCACAGCATTTTTTCAAGCAAGGGAATTGAGAACCTTTTTGCCCATGCTTCCCCCCGGCGGTGAAGTTCATGATCCTTCAGCACTTCCGGTCGATGGGCGTCACACCCCACAATGGCGGTGTTCCCCACCTGACTGGCGATCTGCCAGAACAGATCTTTTGGATAATGACGATGATCCATGATGCCCAACAGGTTTACCTCCAAAGGGATGTTGTGGGCTTTACAAAAGCGGCACAGACGGGTCATTTCCCGGCGGTAGATGGCCTCATCCCCCACAAAATTCATCATGTCGGGATGAGCCAAATACAGAAATTCCCCGGTAGCAAGTCCCTGGCACAGTTGATCCACGTATTGAACCAACAGCCCTTCCTCCCCAGTAGGGCGAGGGGTGTAGGGAGCATTTTCTTCGTTATACAGGGCGTGTTGCCCCAAAAGCATATAATCCAACCCGTAGGGACGGATGAGATCCAAAAAATCCGGAAAAATGGCAGGATAATACTCTGCCTCCACCCCGATGAGGAGGCGGATATCCTTTGCATACTCCTTCTGCAAATCTTTTAAGGCAGCGATATACCCATCAAACTCATGGATCTTCATGCGAAAACCGGAATAATAGGCGCCGGGAAAGGGCATGGGAGCATGGTCAGAAAAACCAAGGGTGTCCAGTCCGCCGGCAATGGCGTTTTCCACATATTCACGGGGTTCGCCCACCGCATGATGGCACAAGGGGGTGTGGGTATGGTAATTGGCGATCATGCCCATTCCTCCCGTGGATGCTGTTCCATAAATTCTTCCATAATCAAAATGGCATCCTCCACCAGCAGGGCGCATGGTCGTGCTTTATAATAGGCATCATCCCGCAAAGAGGGGGTCTGGGACAGTTTACCGGGAAGATAAGCCAACAGTTCCTTGCAAATCAAGGAGCCGTGTTTGGCAGTAAAGTCATCTGCCAACGCCCGGATATGCTCATACAAAGCCACTTTATGTTGTTGATTATCCGGCGTTTCAAAGCCGTACACCATATTTGCCACCATAAACATACCGGTCACAGCGCCGCAAACACTGCGCAAACCGCCCATGCCGCCGCCAAAACCGGAAGACAACTTGGCTGCTGTGGCGTCCTCCAAGCCGGTAATATCTCCAAATGCCAATAGCACCGATTGGGAGCAGGTGTACCCGGAAACAAACAATTCTTTTCCTTTTACTGAACGTGCGCTCATACTTCCTCCAAATGGGTCATCATATCATCCAGCCAGTTGCCGTCCACCAGTTCTGCCATACCGGCATCGATCCCGGCTGCCAGTTTGGAGTCCAGAGGCAAACGAGCCACGTGAGAAATACCGTACTGGGCGGCAACCTCTTCCACATGACTTTGACCGAATATTTCATGGCGTTTTCCGCAATCGGGACATTCAAAGTAGGACATATTTTCCACCAGACCCAGCACCGGAATATTCATAAGTTCTGCCATACGAACCGCTTTACCAACGATCATGGAAACCAGTTCCTGGGGGGAAGTAACTACCACAATGCCGTCTATGGGCAGGGATTGGAACACGGTAAGGGGCACGTCCCCCGTTCCGGGAGGGCAGTCCACAAACATATAATCAATATCCCCCCACTGCACGTCGGTCCAAAACTGTTTTACCGTTCCGGCAATAACAGGGCCACGCCACACCACCGGGTCGGTTTCATTTTCCACCAGCATATTCAAGGACATGAGTTTGATGCCGGTTTTGGTTTCGGCAGGAATCAAGCCGTTATCATCCGCATACGCTCTACCGTGAAAGCCGAAACTTTTGGGAATGGAAGGACCGGTGATATCCGCATCCAACACCGCAGTCTTATAGCCCTTGCGATTGGCAAGAACCGACAAAATGGAGGTTACCATGGATTTACCCACGCCGCCTTTACCGCTGACAACGGCAATCACCTTTTTCACGGCGGTACCTTCCATGGGTTTTACTAAAAAGCTATCAGGTTGTGTCCGGCTGCCGCATTCCTTTGAACAGCTGGAGCAATCATGAGTACATTCACTCATTGGGGTCATCTTCTTTCTTGGGGTGAGCATTCAAATCCGACCCCCGTTTTGGGAAGGCGGATTTTCGCTCATCCATTGTTAATATACTGGGCGTTTTTGCCGCATCTGAGCAAAAAGCGCCGAAATATACCGCTTTGCGGCGGGTTCGGGTTTAAACGTTCACCCTAACGGTCTTTGAACTTGTTACTGCGCACCGGATGCCGGAGTTTGCGCAACGCTTTGGCTTCGATTTGGCGAATCCGTTCCCGGGTTACATCAAACTGCG